>CAMNGY010000024.1 GCA_946538795.1 uncultured Treponema sp. | reverse complement strand
AACGTCATTACTGTTCTTTTTCTCATCGCTTCCGTCCCGGGGGTATTCGCGGGAAGCGGGAATGAATTTGATGAGCGTTGGGTATACCTGCTGAACTCCGTCCGCAGGGACGAGTATGTGTTCGGGAGGAACCTTTTTTTCACCTACGGGCCGCTGGGATTCCTTACCTGTGTCCGCGCCGTGAAGGACAGCCTTTTCGTTGGCCTGGCCTTCTGGCTGGTCATCTATGCCGCGTTCGCCTACCTGGTTGTGCAGGTCAGGCGTATCCTGCTGGAAAGGAAGTCCGGCCTGGTCAGCCCTGCCGTCGCGCTCTTCCTCTTCCTGTTGCCACAGAAGCTTGCGGGCGACGTTCTCGTGAGCTTTTATGTCTGGCTGGCTGTCGCCTTGCTCGTTGACTGCGGTAAAAAGGACAGGAGGGGTATACTGTATGCCCTCATAGCGGATTTCCTGCTGGCATTGCTTTTCCTGTGGAAGATGTCTTCATTCACGTCTTCTTTTGCCGTCTGCGCGATCGCAGGCTTCATGCTCGTGTTCGTCAGGAAGGAATGGAAAAAAGCCTTGCTCCTGTTCCTGTCGGTTCCTGCCGTCATCTGCGCATACCTTATATACAACCCGTCCGTTTCCGACCTGCTGCGCTACTGCCGGGGGGCTATTGAAATATCGGGCGGTTACAATTCCATCATGGGCAACGTGGTGACCCCGGACTCGTTCTCCGCGTTCTTCGTCGTGTTCGGCGTGGCGGCGGGCATCTGCCTCGCGGTGCAGCTGTGGGGACGCGACAGGAAGTCGTTTGCCCTTTTCCTGCCGCTTTTCATCCCTCTTTTCTTCTATTATAAATACGGGATTGTGCGGCAGGGCGGAAGCGCGTTCTATCAGGGAGTGTGCATGGCTTTTTCCATCTGCTTTCTTTTTGGCCTGTTCGATTCCATCGTGTACCCGGAAGCTGGTTCCCGTCGGGGGCATCTTGCGCGAAAGAGCCTCCGCTTGGGCAGGTTGTCGCTCGGCTACGTGCTGGCCCTGTGCGTCCTGGAATTCCCCGCGTTCCTCAGCAGCATACCGAACAGCCTCAAGGATTCTACCCTGGGCTTCCCGTCGCAAATCATAAACCAATACCTGCTTTCCGTGCGGAACCCGGGAGGCAAATCCCTGGATCCGAAATTCAAGGAGATTACAGGGGAAGGCACCGTGGCAATCTTCCCGGACGAGCTTTTCTATCTGGCGGACGGCGGGAGCAAGTTCAAGGCCATGCCCATAATCCAGAACTACACAGCCTACACCGCATGGCTGGATGAGAGGAACGCGGACTTCTTTAGGGACGGTGGCGGTTCGGGCAACGCGCCCGATTTCGTGCTGTTCGGGCTGGAATCCATAGACATGAGGCTTCCGCTCATTGAAACCCCGGCGACGTACTCCGCCATACGGGAGAACTATGACTTTGCCTGTGCGACGGACACGGAGATTCTTTTCAGAAGGAAAGGGAAGGCTCCTGCCGGGCAGCATGGCAGGAGGGAGCTTTCCAGCGTGCATTGGAGCGGCCTCCCCGTAAGCCGGCCGGCAGGCGCGCAATACCTTTCCGTGGACATGAGGCTGAGCCTGCTGGGAAAGCTTGCGGAATTTTTCTGGAAGTCCCTTCCTGTCTTCATGGACATAAGCTTTGACGACGGGTCGGTGAACGGCGGCCGCATAGTGCCCCGCACGGCGACCAGCCCCATTGCTGTGGACGAACTGATCGTTCCCTATTCCGGCGTGCACCCGCGGGAGGACGGGGCGGCCCTGGAACTGGCAGAAGTCATTTCCCAGGGGCCGGACAAGCGGGCCGTGTCCGTGGACTTCAGGATGAAGGGCTTGCTGCGCCTGTACTACAAGGACATAACGCTGCGCTGGTGGTCGGACTGAGGGGTGATGCGCGCACATGCTGTGGCGTAACGCCATTCCTGTGGCGTATGCCATTCCTGTGGCGTATGCCATTCCTGTGGCGCACGCCATTACAATAAATCGTTTTCAGAAGTCCGTGGGACCTTCTGATTTTTTCCAAAAAAGCAGATACAGGAGATTTTATGCGGTCTTTTTGGGAGAACCCGGAGATACAGCAGTTGGACAGGCTTCCCATGCGGAGCCAGCTTATACCCTATGACAGCGCGGACAAAGCCGCGTCGGACGTGGCCGCAGGGCCAGAAGCCTGCCCCGTTCCGGACAGCCCCTATTTCAAGAGCCTTGACGGCAGCTGGAAGTTCACTTTGCTCAAATCCCCCCGGGATGACGGGGCCGGGTCTGCCGTGGAAGGCTGGACTTCAGCCGGTTATGACGCAAGCTCCTGGGCCGACATACAGGTTCCCGGCAGCTGGACGGTGCAGGGCTTTGACGACCAGCCCCACTACACGAACGTCCAGATGCCCTTTGACATCATGCCTCCGAACGTACCCGAGCGGAACCCGACCGGCCTGTACCGCCTTTCCGCCCGCATTCCTGACAGCTGGAAGGGGAGACGGGTTGTCCTGCACGTCGGTTCCGCCGAAAGCTGCCTGGAGCTGTTCGTAAACGGCAAGCGGGCCGGGCTTTCCAAGGACACCAGGCTGCCTGCCGAATTTGACATAACGCCTTACCTGACGGATGGCGGCAAGCTGGAGCTTGCCATAAAGGTCATCCGCTATTCCGACGCATCCTTTGTCGAGGACCAGGACCAGTGGTGGTTCGGCGGCATACACCGGTCGGTATACCTCTATTCTACCGGGGCGTATTTCATAGAAGACGTGGAGGCGCTGACCCGCGTGGAGGACATGACGGAGGACGGCCTTCGCGGAAGCGGCATAATCCCGCTCAAGGTCAGGCTGGGCTATGCGGCGGGGCTTCCCGCAGGCGACGTGTCCGGCAGGCAGACCAACAAGGAGATGGACAAGAAGGAAGTCTGCGTGTCCTACAGCGTCCGCAAGCTGGAGGGGACAGCCGCCAAAGGAATTCTTGGCAAGGAGCTGGCATATGGCAGCGTGACCGGAAGCTACTTTTACCGCATGAGCCTGCGGGAGGCCGTGGCGGAGATACGCCTGGACAATGCCCTCCTCTGGTCGTCAGAGCATCCCGAGCTGTATGCCGTCACCGTCACCCTGTCCGAGGGCAATGCGGACAAGAGAGGGCGGGACCTAGAGAGCGTCGCCTTCACGGTCGGATTCAAGAGCGTTGAAATAAAAGACCGCGAGCTTCTCCTGAACGGAAGGCCCGTATACATCCACGGGGTGAACCGCCACGAGCACGACGAGAAGACGGCCAAGACCCTGACGACGGAAGAGATGGTTCGTGACCTGAAGCTGCTCAAATCCTACAACTTCAATGCCGTCCGCACCTGCCACTATCCCGACGACGAAAGATGGTACGATCTGTGCGACCGTTACGGCATCTACCTTCTGGACGAGGCGAACATAGAGAACCACGCCTACTATGACAACCTTTCGCGGAGCGACGAATGGTGCTACGCTTACCTTAACCGCATTCAGCGGATGGTCCGGCGCGACAAGAACCATGCCTCAATCTTCGGCTGGTCGCTCGGCAATGAGTCCGGCGACGGGGCCAACCAGGTCGCCGCAGCCGCATGGATCCGCAGGGTGGATCCGACCCGCCTGGTTCACTACGAGGGCTTTGTCCGGCCTGAGCTGCATCAGGGCGACTTCACGCTGGACTCGCTTGCCCGCGGCAAGGGCCTGACAGACCTGATAAGCCCGATGTACCCTCCTATAGACCTGATAACCCGTTACGTCACGGAGAGGGACGACTACCGCCCGATTATCATGTGCGAGTACTCACATGCTATGGGCAACGCCAACGGCAGCCTGGCCGACTACTGGGAGGCAATAGAAAGCCACCACGGACTGCAGGGGGGCTTTATCTGGGACTGGATTGACCAGGGCATCGCGGCGGAAAGCCCCGAGGGCGGCCCCGGCCAGGCGCAGGGAGGCAAGTGGTGGAAGTACGGCGGCGACTTCGGCGATGAGCCGACCGACTACGACTTCTGCCTGAACGGACTCAACCTTCCCGACCAGACCCCCAAGCCTGCGATGGAGGAGTGCAAGAGGCTCTTTGCTCCTGTAAGGCTGGAAGCCGTGCGCACGGCTGCCGGCCCGGCGCAGGGACTTTTTCGCATTCGTAACAAGGCCGACTTTACGAGCCTTTCCGACTGGAAGCTCGCCTGGAAGGTCTGCGTCAACGGCAGGGAAGAGCTTTCCGGTGAGATGCAGTTGCCCGGCATAAAGGCCGGGGAAACGGCGGAGATAGAAATCCCGGCAGTTTCCGCCACTCTTGCGAAGTTCACCGGCGGAGAGGAAGTCATCTTCCGCGCGGATTTTGTCTGGACGGACAAGGCTGACTTGGCCGTGAGGTGCAGCTGCCTTTCGGGGCAGGTCTGTTCAAGCGACGCCGTCGTCATACGCGAGGCCGAAGGGCTGCAGGATTTCACGGAGAAAGCGGGCGCAAGCGGCGTTGCCATGGGCGGCCCCGCTACAGGCGGCCCCGCGCACGGAACCGGCGGCACGAAGGATACCTGTGTTCCATACGACCGCCTGCCGGAGCTAGTCGCGGGCTTTACCCCTGTTCTCTGGCGGGCCATGCTTGAGAACGAGGGTATCAAGCGGGAGCTGGGCCGCCTGAACTATGAGGGAGAGGACGCTCCCTGGTGCTTCAAGGACAAGCCCACCCGCAGCTGGATAAACAAGGGGCTTCCCGGCCTTGTGGCTGAAAGGCAGGACATGGGGACGGACGGAAGCTTGTTTGATTTGGGCCAGTTCGGCAGCTGCGTGGTCAGATGTTCCGGTGCGAAGGCCCCGGACGGAAGCGATGCCGTCAGGCTGGACGCTCTCTTCTCCCTGACGGATGCCGTGGAGGAGTACCCCAGGGTCGGCCTCAAGGCCCTCATTCCGGCGGCATTTGACCGCGTGAGATGGTACGGTGACGGCCCGCACGAGAACTACTGCGACCGCCGTTTCTCAGCCCTGCGAGGCATGTACGCGATGAACGCCCGCGATCTGGAGGTACGCTACATCGTGCCTCAGGAGAACGGCAGCCGTCAGGGCGTGTTCTACCTGGAGCTGGGCGCGGCTGACGGACGGAAACTGCACATACAGTCACGGAAGCCTTTCGGCTTCAGTTACCTGCCCTATACGGCGGAGGATTTGTTCCGCTGCGAGCACCGGAACGAGCTTGTTGACCTGACGAAGGGGGAGGGCGGCTGCTGGGTGCTGACTCTGGATATGGCTCACCGGGGCGTGGGCACTGGTGCCTGCGGTCCTGATACGATGGAGGCCTACCGCATCCGCCCGGGCACGTATGCGCAGGGCCTGATTATCTGGTGATCTGATGCGCGGGCAACCGCGCGGACGGTTTCAGGTGCGGGGCGGGAATGTCCCTGGAGCTTTGCCGGCGGGCCGCAAGCCGCATTTTCTGGCTTGCCCTAGAGCTTCTCCCTGGCCCTCAGCTTGACGGAAAGGCTTTCCAGCTCCTTGGAGAAGTCCCCGCCCCGGTCGGTACCGGCAATCGCCTTGTCGCACAGGAAGTCCAGCCGGGTCAGGGTCGTCAGTATATCGTACTCCATCTTGGAGGCCTCCAGGTTTGCGGAAGGCTGCAGGGCCACAGCCGAGCCGGTTATCTTGTCCAGGGTCTGTTTTTCGGCTTCGTAAGAGTTTCCCAGCACGGATGCCTTCTCGTTTATCTTTGATACGGCGGACTGTATGCGGCTTACCGAAAGCTGACGCTCCTTCTCGTCCTTTTCCAGCATACGCTTGTTCTCCGCGCTTTTTGCGCTCATGTCAGCCAGCAGGAAGAGCAGTATCCAGGCGGCGACGGAAAGCATGCCCCTGTTTGCCGGCAGGTAACCCGACCTGATGAAAAGCACTATGGCGGTCAGCCCCAGCAGGAAGAGCAGCAAGGGCATTTTGTGGACCGCGATGTTGGTCCAGGTCTTCTTTGCGGGATGTCCTGCAAGCTTTATGTCCGTAGCGCTCATATTCCGGCTCCTGATGCGGCCTCTTTCATGGCCGCCTGGGATTTCATCCTTTTTTTCATATCGTACATGAGGCTGTCGGCCCTTTGCTGGGCCGTTATGAAGTCTTCTTTTGTGCGGGGTTTGAACATGGTCCATCCGTATGCGACCGTGAACTTGAGCTCGGTCTCCTTCTGGTTCTCCACGTGCTTGTCAAATTCCTTCAGGAGCTTTTCAACCTCGTCCTCGTACAGGCCTTCCAGCAGGCAGATGAATTCGTCCCCGCCTATCCTGTATATTGTTCCCTTGTCCTCGAAGATTTCCCTCATGCAGTCGCAGAAGGCGTTTATGACCTTGTCGCCCACCAGGTGGCCCAGGGTGTCGTTCAGCTTTTTCAGGTTGTTCATGTCAAACAGGATGAGGCAGTAGGTTTTCCCGAAATGCTCGTTGTAGTCAAATTTGTCTATGAGGCAGAACCAGGCTGTCTTGCTGGAGACTCCGGTGTTGAAGTCCACCAGGGCAAGCTTTTCGTACAGCTTGGCTTCCTTCATGGTCTCGAATTTTTCTACCGTCTTCTGGTAGACTACGACCGTGAGCGAGAAGAATACGAAAATCAGGCCTATGGTCAGCCACATGTCCATGAAGCTCTTGGAGCGGAATGGCCCCATGAGCGTGATGAGAGCGAATATGAAGACGCTTATCCCCATTGAGATGCAGAATACGGGCTTGAGCAGCTTGTTGGAGAATTTCATCGTGAATATGATGAGTATGGCCAGGTAGACGCATATAGCCATGAACATGACGTAAAGGAATGTCGCGCCGCTCGTTATCTGATTTACCCCCGTCAGCTGCAGGACAAGCAGTATGCCCGCGAAATACAGGATTATCCCGGTGAAGATGTTCGTCGTCCTCGTAAGGCGGGGGGGGGTCAGGGAGCGCAGGAGGAGCAGGGCGAAGCAGAGAATGAGGAACTGGAGCATGTATTCCAGGCACCAGTGCAGGGCCTGGTTCCCTATGAAGAACTGGAGCAGGCGGGATTCCTCCAGCTGCCATATCCCCAGGCTCATCCCGGTCAGGCCCAGGAAGATGAGCGTGAAGTCCAGCCGTTCGGACGCAACTTTGGAGAGCGTGGATATGCCCAGCAGCAGGACGATTATGCCGAAGATTGCCAGCGTTATGCCCAGGTACAGCTTGTCCATCCTGTTCCGTATGAGCCGGTACAGGATGGCGGCCCTGTCCCCGAAGTAGACCTCGTTGTATTCTCCGTCCCGCCCGCTTACAAGCGCCTTCATCTCAAGGCACAGGGTGCTCTGGGCGGAGTCGGGCAGGTTCACTATATGGTAGATGGACCGGAAGCTTTTTATCCAGGGAGGGTTCCCCTTCATCTCATAGCTGTACAGGTCCAGGCCGTCCATGAGCAGGCGGATGTTCTGGTGGTGGGAGAAAAAACAGATCGTCTTCTTCTCGTATGACACATAGTTATGGAACAGGCGCGATTTGCCGTCGGGGTCGCATGGAATTTTTGCGGGAAGGGTGGGCACGTAGACTTTCTGCCCGTCCCCGTCAATGTAATACCAGCCTATGTTGTAGTTCTGCGCTGGTTTCTGGAAAAGTTTGACATGCTGCGTTTTTTTTGAATAGGCCAGCACATAAACGCATATCGCGCATACAGCCAGCAAGAGTAGGGCAATAAAAACATTGAGGATATCCGCAGCCTTCGGTTTTCCCATACCTTCTTTATTATAGCCTATTATGGCCTTGCCGACAAGAGGCTGTCAGCCGGGCCTTCAGGACAGAATCAGCAGCTGCTCCACGGTCCTGAAGAGGGCGTCCACGTCTATGGGTTTGGACAGGTGGGCGTTCATGCCTGCTTTGGCGCTCTGCATCTTGTCTTCCTCAAAGGCATTTGCCGAAAGGGCGATGATGGGGATCTTCTGCGCGTCCTCCCTTTGCATCGCTCGTATGGCTTGTGCCGCCTCTATACCGTCCATTTCCGGCATGCGTATGTCCATGAGGATAAGCCCGTAATGTCCCTGCGGGGAATCCCTGAATTTCTCCAGTCCCAGCTTGCCGTTCTCCGCGCTGTCCACGGTGCAGCCTTTCTTCTGCAGCAGGTTTGTGACGATGTATGTGTTTATCTCGTTGTCCTCGCAGAGCAGGACGTTCAGGCCCGAGAAGTCGTA
Organism: uncultured Treponema sp.; assembly: GCA_946538795.1. GTDB lineage: Bacteria > Spirochaetota > Spirochaetia > Treponematales > Treponemataceae > Treponema_D. Next base: position 1,241 of record CAMNGY010000024.1, on the reverse strand, counting down.
CTCCTTGTTTTTCAGGGAGTTCTCGTCCTTGTGTGTCTGGTCATAGACTTCCTTGGTTATGGTCGTTTCGGGGAAGTCCAGCGTGAACGTGGACCCCTTGCCCAGCTCGCTTTCCACGGAGATGCTGCCGCCCAGCCTGTCCATGATTATCTTTGTGATGGCAAGGCCCAGTCCGCTGCCTCCTTCTTTTGCCGAAAAAGCGTTCTTCTCGCGCTCGAAGGGGCGGAACATGCGCCTCTTTATGAAGTCCTTGCTCATGCCCTCGCCGTGATCGGTTATGGTCGCCCTCAGGCGTACATCGTGCGCCTTCAGGTAGTCCTCAACGTTGACTTCCACGGTGCTTCCCGCCGGGCTGTACTTTATGGCGTTGCCTATTATGTTCACGAAAACCTGGCGTACGCGCATGGGGTCAATGGAAACGTAGGGGTAGGAGATGTTGGACTTGAAGTCTATCTGTATATTCTTTGCCGCGGCCCGCCCGTGCATGACCGAAAGGATGCTGTCATAGAGGGTTCCCGCTATTATGGCCTCCGGCTGCAGCTCCAGGGACTTGCCTTCCGAGTACTGGCGGATGTTCAGTATGTCGTTGACCAGCTCCTGCATATAAGATACGGACGTGATTATGTCCGGGTAATAGCGGGGGTCGCTCTCGCTCTTGCCCAGGTAGGCGAAGCCGCTTATGGCCGTGAGGGGGGTGCGGAAGTCGTGGGACATGTCCGCCAGGAACACGTCCTTGTTCCTGTTGCTTATCTCCAGCCGCCTGGTGAAGCGGTGCTGCATGATAATTATCACGAAGCTCGCAAGGAAAAACAGCAGGCTGATGGATATTACGTACCAGTAGTCCCGCAGGATGCTGACGAGGGAAACGCTGGCAAAGTCCATGTTCATGTTGCTGCTGATGAGACTTCCCTGCTCGCTGGCGGAGAATTCGGGGGCAACCTTGTTCAGTATGGAGAGCAGAGTCTTGCTGGAAGACGAGGGAAGGACGATGCGAATCTCGTAGTCCATCTCGGAATCCATCAGTATGGAGAGCTCCTTATTGTAATTCCTCTGGCTCATGAGGGTCTGCAACTGGTAGCCCTTTATGACGGCGGCGTCGGTCTCTCCTTTCAGCACAGCGTCCAGGCAGGAAGTTTCGTCCTCGTATTCCTTGATCACGTAGCCTTTTTTCTCCGCTGTCTCCTGTATGGCATAGTTGCGGGCAGGACATGCGACAGTCCGGATTACCTTATCCCGGTTCC
>CAMNGY010000023.1 GCA_946538795.1 uncultured Treponema sp. | reverse complement strand
GGAGGACATGGTCCCCTGCGAGCTTTCGGGCGGCCAGCAGCAGCGCGTCGCCATAGCGCGCGCGGTTGCCCTGGACGCGGAGGTAATCCTCTTTGACGAGCCCACGTCGGCCCTTGATCCTGAGCTGGTCGGCGAGACGCTTCAAATCATAAAGAATGTCGCGAAGGAGGGCCATACGATGATAGTCGTGACGCACGAGATGTCTTTCGCGGAGGAAGCGGCCGACAAGGTCGTGTTCATGGACGGGGGCTTTGTTGTAGAAGAGGGGACCCCGCGCGATATATTCAACCATCCCAAGGAAGAGCGTACCAAGAAGTTCCTTAAGCGCATCCTCCCGCAGGACATGTATTTCATCTGACGCTTTTGGGCACAGGGTGCTGGGAGGTTACGGAGCATGGACATGACGAAGGGGGGTATACTCCCCGTTTTTGTGAGCTTTTCCATTCCGCTGCTGCTGGGAAACCTGTTCCAGCTTCTGTACAATACGACGGATATCCTTATTGTCGGGAACTATTGTGACACGCGTTCCCTTGCGGCAATCGGCGCGAGCTCGAACATCATCTTTACCGTGCTGGGCCTGTTCAGGGGGCTTACGAATGGGGCCGGGATCCTGGTCGCCCACCTTTACGGCGCGAAGGACGGGACGGCCGTGAGGAAGGCGTTCCGGGTCATACTCCCTTCATCCGTCGTGCTGGGGCTGGCCCTGTCCGCCTTCGGCATATTCATCTCTCCGCGGATGCTCGCCATGATTTCCGTTCTCGAGGAGGTGTTCGAGAAGGCCAATTCATACCTGCGGGTGTATTTTGCCGGCCTGCTCTTTGTCATCTTGTACGGAATCTGCGAGGGAATACTCCGCTCGATCGGGGACTCAAAACGGCCTTTGTACGTCCTTGCCCTGACGGTTGTCCTTAATATCGCGCTGGATTTCCTGCTCATACTGTATGCCGGCCAGGGGCTGGTCGGGGCCGCGTATGCGACCGTCATTGCGGAAGGTGTTTCCGCGGCCGTTGTGCTTTTCATCCTGCTGCGGCAGATTTCCCTCATACCCCCTTCCTCTGCCGGAAAGAGCCGGGAAACAGGCACGGGCTCAATAATCCGTTCCGTCCTGAGGCTGGGACTTCCCAGTGCTGTTTCAAGCACCCTTCTGAATTTCTCCAACACCTTCATGCAGCGCTATATAAACGGCTTCGGTGCGGACTGCATGGCGGGCTGGGCCGTATACACCCGCTTTGACCAGCTGGCAATCATGCCCATGGTAAGCATCGCCATGACGGCGTTGACCTTCACCGCGCAGAATTATGGTGCGGGCGAGCTAGGCCGGGTAAGGAAGGGAATGCGGACTTCGGCTTTTCTGGGCTTTTCCATCATAGCTGTCGTTTCCGCCCTGATGGTACTGTTTGCCCCTCCGCTTATTTCCCTGTTCAATTCTGAGCCTGAGGTCATACGCTACGGAGCCCTGTTCATGCGGGCATCGGCCTCGTTCTATGTTTTCTGCTTCGGCTCCATGCTTTTCTGCCAGATTCCGCAGGGCCTGGGTTTTGCCACGATACCTACTTTCATAACCTTCGCCGGGTTCGTATTGCTGCGGCAGGCATACCTCTTCCTTGTGACCCGCATTTCATCCTCGCCTCTTCTTGTTGCCCTCGCATATCCGTTTTCCTGGCCGCCTACAATGCTCTTTGAGATACTCTATCTGGGCCGCTGCCTTAAAAAACGGGAACAGGAAGAAAAAAAATAAGAAAACCTATTGACATGATGGGATTTTGTCGCTATTACTATCCTAGTAACTGAGTAGGTTGAACGGACGAAAAAAGCGTTTTACCAATAGGACTGACTGGATAACCGGAGGTTTCTAAAAGATGACTGCACTGGCAGTTTTCTTTGGGAAACCTTTTTTTTCATGAAACCTAAAAGCTAAATCATGCTGAACCATCTGGAGGTTTTTATGAACGGTAAGAAAGTAGCCAGGCTTATTGCTGGCAGTGTTTTTTTGTACGGTATCCTTTCCGCGGTGTCATGCAGCGGGAAAAAGGCCCCTGCTGAGAATGCGGGCAGCAAGCGCCTTATTACGATTGCATCGAGCTCATCACCGGCACCATGGATTACGGTGGATGACAGGGGTGAACCCGGGGGCTACGACATCGACGTAATCCGTCTCGTGTTCGAAAAGCTGCCGCAATACGATACCAAATATGTCGTTACGGAATTCTCGTCTATCTTCACGGGACTTGACAGCGGTATGTACCAGTTCGGCGTGAATCATCTTGGCTACAACCGCGCCCGCGGCGAGAAGTATTTGTTCTCTGCCCCCTATGACTATGGCGGAAGCGCGATACTCGTAAAGAAAGGAAGCCCCATCAGGACGGTATGGGACCTGGGCGGGCATTCAACTGTTACCTCGCCGAGCAGCTTCAACACAAAGAATTTCGAGCTGTATAATGCAGCGCATCCTGATAATGAAATCAAGCTGCATTATACGGATGCGGAGACCGAATACGGACTTGATGTTTCAACCGGGAAATATGATTTCTATCTTTTCACGCGCTTTGCCATTGAGCAGCATGTAGAACGGACCAAACTGGACAATCTGGAAATCATTCCCATTCCGCGGGAAGACTATGAGGCCTGGATGGAGAGCATCGGAAACCTGCACATAGACGGAAACTTCTACATTTACCCGAAGGGGGAGGAGCAGCTGCAGAAAGAATTCGATGAGGTTCTGCTGCGCCTTATCGATGACGGGACGATTCACGCATTGCGCGCCAAATATTTTGGCCTTACGGAAGCGGACGATTACCTGACGCTTGATCTGGTAAAGTCAGCCCGCGAACAGATAGCAAAGGATCAGGGAAAATAGGGAGGAGAAAGCTATGGCAGAGAAAAACCCGAAACGGACGGAAACGTTTGACATCGCCGTCCACATCATTGGACTCGGCGGACACAGTTCAACGCCGTTCAAGACACACAATCCCGTTATTGCAGGCTTCGAGTTGATCCACGCAGTAACCCAGCGCCTGTGGTATGAGTTCGACGCATTTGACAACGTTGCCCTGTATCCCGTCAGCTTTTCAGCGGGAACAAAAAGCAACATCATTCCCGAGACGGCAGAGCTGGTGCTGAGGGCTGAGTTCGTGACGGAGTCTCAGGCCCGGCAGCTCAAGAGTCTCATCGAGACGAGTGCGGATGCCATCTCCGCATTGTATCAGGTGCACTATAAGGCACGGTATTCCGGCAAAAAAACGAAGGAGGTTGCGTAATGGCAGATTTGAAGAAACTCGTACAGGACAACTTTGACTTTCTCGTTGAGACGAGGAAGCATTTTCACCGCCACCCGGAACTGTCAAGTCAGGAATTCGAGACGGCGGCATACATCAAGAGCCATCTCAATGAATGGGGCATACCCTACGAGACGACGGGCGTCAGCGACATCGTTGCCACGATTACGGGCAGCTTCCCCGGAAAGACCGTTGCGATGCGGGGTGACATTGACGCACTCCCGATAACCGAGGCGACCGGTGTTGATTTTGCCTCGGAGAATCCCGGCGTCATGCATGCCTGCGGACATGACATCCACGCAACCTATATGCTCGGTGCCGCAAAAATACTGAAGGACCTGAAGGATGAAATCCACGGTACCGTGAAGATTATCTTTCAGGAAGGGGAGGAGATTGGTGCAGGTGCCAGAAAGCTGATGGAGACCGACATCCTTGACGGCGTTGACAACATCGTCGGCGTACACAATGCTGCCGACAAGGATTTGGGCATCTTCTCCCTCAACTATGGGGTCATGTCGTCATACGGCTCGGGCGTTACTGTTACGGTTGAACGGACTGACGGCGCAAAAGGCAATCCCTTGCTTGCTGCGGCTGATCTGGTGAACACGGTGACGTCCCTTGCGACGCAGCAGGTACCCGGCGAGGATCAGGGTGTGCTTGTTCCGACCGTCGTATCTACCGGGAATGAGTCCTGCGGTTTCCCGAAGAAAGTGGTCATCCAGCTCAATTTCCGCACGCTCGATGTGGAGACGACGAGAATCCTCAACGAGATCTCTGACCGTATCGCGAAAGGCATTGAGGCGAGCCACGGTGTCTCCGTTTCCGTGACACATGTCAATCCCGGTCATGCCGTGAACAATGACCGGGAAAGCACTGACCGTGCTGCACGGGTCATTGCGGAGCGGTTCGGGGAGAAGAACGTCGAGTGGGCAAAGCCGAGCATGGGTGGGGAAGATTTTTCCTTGTATCAGGAAAAGATACCGGGCGTGTTCGTCCATGTCGGCGGCGTGACGGACGGGGTATACCGGCCCCAGCATACTGACAAGACTTTGGTTGATGAGAAGGTTCTGCTCTTCGGGCTGGAATTCCTCCTTGCCTATGCCTTTGATTACCTGAACGATGAAAAAGCTGCATAGGAGGGACGTATGCCAAATCTATTCGATGTGTCCGTTGTCTGTGAAGATTTCTGGTCCATACTGCTCTACCTGCCCGTTACGCTGAAGCTCTCTGTCTTCGCGATGATATTGGGGCTGGCGATCGGTTTCGTGCTTGCAATAATCAGGATAAAGCGGATTCCGCTGCTGCAGAGATTCGTGACCCTGTTCATCTCGGTGATCCGGGGAACGCCGATTCTCGTGCAGCTCTACGTTACGTATTTCGGCATCCCGATTTTCCTCAAGTACTACAGCTACTGGACCGGCAAAGAAGTGATGATCGGCAATGTTCCGTCAATCATCTACGCCATCGTCGCCCTGTCGCTGAACCAGTCTGCGCTGCATGCGGTTACGATTCAGTCCGCACTGCAGGCCGTGAACAAAGGGGAAATCGAGGCGGCGACATCGCTCGGGCTTACGCCCTTCCAGCGGATGAGCAGGATCATCATCCCGGAGGCACTTGAACTTGCCATACCGTCCCTGGGGAATACGCTGATAGGTCTTGTAAAGGGCACGTCGCTTGCTTTCTCCTGTGCAATCGTTGAGATGACGGCGCAGGGAAAAATCGTTGCGTCCCGTAACTACCGCTATTTTGAGGCATACGTTGCCCTTGCGGTCATCTACTGGCTCATAACGATTTTCCTTGAGTTTGTCATTGCGCGTGTCCTGCATGCGGTGAGGGTGCCTGATGCGCCGAAGCAGGAGAAATCCGAACGTGGCATACGGGAGCTGATTCGCTCAGCCTTTTACGCCGGACGGAAGAAATGCACCGCCGTGAGCGTTGCGAGGGCAGGATTATGATACACATACAGAATCTGAAGAAGAGCTTCCAGCAGAATACCGTGCTTGACGGAATTGATTTCACGGTGGAAAAGGGAGATGTCGTTGCGATAATCGGACCGAGCGGAACCGGGAAGTCAACCCTGCTCCGCTGCATCAACCTGCTTGAGTCACCGGAGGAGGGGACCATTTCATTCGACGATTTCTCGTTTGATTACGGGAAGCATGAGAAGAAGGAAATCTCCGCATTGAGGAAGCGGAGTACGATGGTCTTTCAGTCATTCAACCTCTTTCAGCGGAAGACCGTGCTGCAGAATGTTGCACAGCCCCTCATGTGGGTACAAAAGAAAAGCAGGGAGGAGGCAGAGTCCATTGCCCGGGAGCAGCTGGGCAAGGTCAAGATGCTGGACCGCCTGCAGTATTATCCCAAGCATTTGAGCGGCGGTCAGCAGCAGCGTGTGGCGATTGCACGGGGGCTTGCAATGGAGCCGGAACTGCTGCTGCTTGATGAACCGACGAGCGCGCTTGACCCCGAGCTTGTCGGTGAGGTTCTCACGACAATCCGGCAGATTGCCGCTGAGGGGAACACGATGATAATCGTTTCCCACGAAATGGCCTTTGTGCGGAGCGTGGCGACGAAAGTGATTTTCATGGAGGGCGGCAAAATCGTGGAACAGGGGACGGCCGAGCAGATTTTCGAGTACCCGCAGAACGAGCGGACCCGGGCATTCCTGCTGCGGAACAACATTACCCTGCCGCAGGAGTACAACATCTAGCGGGGCTTCACCGGACCGGTGCAATGCCGCCGGCAACAGGCTGCCGTACGAATCACGGTACACTGTCGCACTGAGCACGGTACACTGTCACACTGAGCATGACAGTGTGTCACACTAAGCATGACACGGTGCCGCACTGAGTACGATAGTGTGTCACACTGAGTGCGACAGCCTGGCCGTCTACAATGCTCTTTGAGATACTCTGTCTGGGCCGCTGCCTGAGGAAAGTGAGGAATCAGCGCATGGGCAGCGGTGCCGGTGCGGCCTGAGCATCTTCGTAATGATGGCCGCATTTTATGGATTCCCTAATGCTTAAGGCTTGGTCATCCATTCTCCAATCCCGTTTTTCTTTAAGTTTCCCCATTGACATAATAGGTATTTGCGAATATGATTTACCTATTAAGAGACTGGGAAAACACAGGGAGAAGTGGCTATGTCGTACAGGATTGCGGTCGCAAGTTCCGACGGGGAGCAGATAGACCTGCACTTTGGTGGTGCGTCTTTCTTCTATATATATGAGGTTGATGACGGCGGGAACTATTCGCTTCTGGAGCGGAGGCTCGTTCCCCAGGTTGAAGGGGCTGGTGGCGCCCCCGCGTCGTGCGCTCCTGCATCATGCGCTCAGGGGGGGGACGGCTGTGCTCCTTCCGGCGCAGGCTGTTCCGGACAGGGTGGAGGCTGCGGTTCCGGCGGGCCTTCCGCCCGGGTGGAGCAGCTGGCCGATGTCCGGGCCGTCGTTGCGGCCAAGATAGGCTTCAACGTGACCAAGCAGCTTGAGAAAAAGGCAATCTCGTCTTTTGACGTCGAATGTACGGTTAATGAGGCTTTGGAAAAGATAATTAAGTATTTCTACAGCGTTGACAATCATGTCTCGCTGGCGCGGAGGTAGCGATGGCGGCTCAATATTCGGGCGTACGGGAGTCTGTACCCGGCCGGGTGAACGACCTGGGGGATTCGAGTGTCAGCATTGAGGACAGGTTCAGGAAAGGTTGCCTGAAGCGGGCCGACAGGAGCTTTGCCCAGGGCCTGCAGTGCCAGCAGATAAACAGCATGGCGGCCCTTATGAGCCTTGAGGATTCGGTGTTCATAAGCCATTCCCCCCAGGGCTGCGTCGGCTGTACGATTATGGCCGTAGATATGTACCGGGTGGGCCAGGCTCACCGGGGCATAAAGCTCATAAAGAATCCCCGCGTCATAGTGACGAACCTGGACCAGAAGAGCGTCGTGTTCGGAGGGGAACAGAAACTGCGCGAGAGCGCGCGCAAGGCCGTGGAACGCTATGCGCCCAAGCTTGTGTTTATCTATGCTTCATGTGCGTCCGGAATCATAGGTGACGACATCGATGCAACAGCCTCCAGCCTGTCCTCCGAATATCCTGGGACCATCTTTGTGCCCATACACTGCGAGGGTTTCAAGTCCAAGGTCTGCGCGAGCGGCTTTGACGCTGCCTTCCTTTCCATAAACAAATACATCCTGAAAAAGGAGAGGAAGGAGAAGATCCCGAACCTGGTGAACCTGTTCGCCCCCACGACGGTGAGCTTTGCCGACCAGAAGGAGATGGAGCGGATGCTGGGCCTCATAGGCGTGCAGGTGAACTACATCCCCTTCTACAGCTCGCTTGAGAAAATCAGGCGGATTCCGCAGGCGGTTGCCTCCACGTCAATCTGCAAGGTCTTTGCCGATGAGTTCATGAAGACCCTGGAAGAAGATTACGGCATTCCCTATTCGCATACGGTGATGCCCATCGGAATCCGCAATACCGACAAGTGGTACAGGGGAATCGCGAAGGTACTCGGCAAGGAGAGCGAGGTCGAGGAAATCATAGCCCGCGAGCACACGAGGATAGAGCCCCTCGTCGCCAAAATCAGGGCCAAGCTGGAAGGAAAGAAGGTGTTCATCTGCGGAGGAACAGGACGGAGCTTTGCCGCCGCCGCCCTCATAGACGACTTCGGCATGAAGCTTGTGGGACTGGAAACTCCGACCTACGATGCGGACGCGCAGGTTGACGTCGAATACCTGAACGGAATCCACAAGGATTTCGTGGTTGACGTGGCGAACATGCAGCCCTTTGAGCAGGTGAACCTTGTGAAGAAGCTCAAGCCCGATGCGTTCATCGGGGTTCCAGAATGGGCCGCGAAGCTTGGCATTCCCACCACGCACGTGCTTGACGGGAAGAGGCCGACGATGGGCTATGACGGACTCCTGTACCTGGGGAACAAGATAGCCGAGCAGCTTTCCAATCCGGGATTCAACAAGAAGCTGGCCGAGCATGTGAAGCTTCCGTACCGCGATTCGTGGTATGAGAAAGATGCGTTTAAGTTTATCGTGGAGGCATCCTGATGTCATTCGTAACTGAAAACCCCAGGGGAGGTTGCGTTCTGGCGGGAATAAATTCCGTGCTGGGCGCGTTGGACAGGGTATGCCCCATTTTGCATTCCGGTCCCGGATGCTGCATGCAGACGACTGCGGCGGAACAGGGAAACAGCGGGCACAAGCATGCATGTTTCGTCAGCGGCGTTTCCCTGCCGTCCAGCAATATGCTGGAGAAGGAAGTCGTGTTCGGCGGCGTGAACAAGCTGCGCACGACTATAGACGGGGCCATTGAGATCATAGATGCGGACGCATATTTCGTGCTGACGGGCTGCACGGCGGGTAAAATAGGCGATGACATTGCAAGCGTGACCGACGAGTTCGCGGCGAAAGGACACAAGGTTTATGCGATTGACACTCCCGGGTTTGCGGGCGACAGCCTCCTGGGCTATGAGGCCGTATGGAACACCTTCATCGACAAGGTCATCCTGCCGCCCCGTCCTGCCTCCCAGACCGGACGGACTAAGCCCCTGGTGAACATCTTCGGCATCGTACCATACCATGATCCCTATTGGAGCGGGACGCTTGAGGAGCTGGACCGCATCCTGGGCAGGCTGGGCCTTGATGTGAACACATTCTTTACCAAGCATCAGGGAATAGGGACGGTTGAGCGCTGTTCCGAGGCCAGCCTGAACATCATAGTCAATCCCTGGTTGTTCAAGGGGCCTGCGGAAAAGTTCGAGAAGAAATTCGGCGTTCCCTCCCTCCGCTTCCCCTTCGTGCCTACGGGTGCGAGCGACACGACCCGCTTTGTGCGCGAGGTCGCAGCGGCCCTCTCGCTGGACAAGGAACTTGTGGAGCAGGTCATAAAGGACGAGGAAGATTATGTATACTCTTACCTGGCACAAAGCATCGGCGCGCTGAGCTGGAAGCGTTTTGCTGTCGCGGGGGATGCGTCCAGCGTGACAGGCCTTTCCCGCTACCTTGCGAATGACTACAGCTTTTCACCTGTCCTGGCCGTAATCACGGAGAACATCTTCCGCCCGGAGGACAAGGAGCGCATAGTCAGGAACATAAGCGAGCTGGAGTATGCCTCCCCGCCCAGGATAGTCTTCGCCAGCGACCAGTGGGAGATAAACCGTGCGATAAGCACTGAGCCTGAGGAAATAACCCTGCTGGTCGGAAGCACGAACGAAAAGGAGGTCGCGCTTGAGAAAGGTATCCAGTT
>CAMNGY010000022.1 GCA_946538795.1 uncultured Treponema sp. | reverse complement strand
ATTGTTATGCCTTTTATTGAAGGAAAGACATTGGAAAGCCTCGTAGAAAAAAATCTTTCCCGGTGACACTCTATGACACCATGACAGCTTTATACTGTTCTGTACAAGCCCTTGCCGGGCTTGCAGTCCAAGAACGGAGGATGCCTGTGCTGAAAGAGAGTGCGCTCAACAAAATTCAGGAGAAGATTTGTTATCAGTTCAAGAACAAGAAGCTTCTGAGTCAGGCTTTTACGCGCAAGTCCTTTTCGTCCTGTAATGGGGGAGAGGACAACGAGGTCCTTGAATTTTATGGGGACCGGGTGCTTGATTTTGCCGTCATCAAGGATTTTTTTGATCTTCACGGGCGGATTAACAACAATGATGAATTCGTTTCTTCCAAAACAGTCGGGGAGCTTAGCAAAGACGATTGTAGCCTTGTAAAGAACATCAATCTTGCCGGACAGATTTCCCGCCTTGGCTTCTCGAAATATCTTCAGGTGGAAAAGTCCTATGAGAAATCCTGCATGAAAGTCCGGGCTGATTTGTTCGAGGCTATTCTTGGGGCTGTCGCATTGGATTCAAACTGGGACATACGGGCAATCAGCAGTGTTTTTCATGCCATGATGTATGGCCGTGATGTAAAGGATCAGGAAAACTTTATTCCTGATGAATATATAGACCTTTTTGTGACAGAGTTGTGGAAGCTGAATGTGTTTAAGAGCAAGACGATGTACTTAAACTCGGGAAACGGCTGTACGTGCCAGTTTTTGCTTGATTTGAACGGGCAGTTTGTCAAAGTGCAGGCGTTTGGTTCCACGAGCTACCTTGCCGATATCGCCGCAAGCGAGAAGGGGTATAAGCTTCTTGTTCTGTTAGTTGAGAGAAAATTCATCGATGGCATGAGCTATAATGAGCAGCTGTTTTTCTTGTCCTCGTTCGGTTTGCTGGGCGAGCCCCGATTCCGCTATGAGCTTTATCCGGCGGGTTCCGGGAATCACGCTGATTTGTGGCGGTGCTTCGGCGGGCTGGCAGACTCGGATTTGGAATATGAAAGCGAGGCCGAAACGATGTTCGAGGCAAAAGAACAGGTGTCGTATGCAATCTTGTGCAATACGCTTGGAATTGTGACCGACGAATTTGAAATAGAAGGATGCACGGATGACAAGCGGAAGCTGGATACGCAGGCTTCCGACAACGTTATTTCATTCCAGTCACCTGCCCCTGAAGTCCGGGGACAGGGCTTGTTTAAGTACATCATCTCGCACTATGAGGCGACGGCCTGACGCCACAAGCATCCTGCACGGCGGAACTGCCGTGGCAGGATGAGCGAGTTACAGGCAATACTGTAATCGCATGTTGTGGATAAGGGAGAACTATGGCTGAGGCATTTATGAATATCGACAATCTATTTCCTCATATTCAGAAAAACCAACTTGAAGCTATTCCCATTCCCTCCGTCACGTCAGTCCAGCAGAAGCCTGACATTGAGCTTCAGCTTACCACGGCAGGGGACGACCAGAAGCTGCGCGCCCTCTATTACGCAAGCAAGCTCTATGCCGGGAGCCTGCGGAAGGGAAAGCTGTATAAGAACGCACCGAGCGTCTACCAGATTTTTCTGACGGACTTCGACCCGTTCGATGACAGCAAGAACGATGGGGAGAAGGAGAATATCAGGACAGGTAAATTCTATCACCGGGCCATGATGCGGCTTGACGACGGCTCCGTGTTCGCGGACAGGCTGCAGATCCTCTTCTTCAACATGAATGTCCCTGACGGTGTGGACGAGGGCTTGAAAAAGGCCTCCAACTGGTGTAAATTCATTGCCGGGAGTACAGGCTTTCATAGTGAAAAGCCTTTGCAGTTAGCGTTGCGAGCTTGTGCGTAGCACAAGCTCGTTGGCACTCGATAGAGTGCCGGAGGAGTTCAGGATGGCGATGGACGCATACATGAAGGTCAGCGCGGAGGAGAAGGCGTGGGCCTACCATCTGTCAACGGACCGTGCTGAGGCGGACTACTGGAACGGCCTTCGCCTGAGCCGGGAGGAAGGCCGAAAGGAAGGTCTAGAGGACGGTCGAAAGGAAGGCCACAAAGAAGGTCTTGAGGACGGGCTCAAGGAAGGAATGAGCCGAGGCATCGTGGCCAGCCTGAAGAACCTCATAGCCAACACCGGCATGACGCAGTCACAGGCGATGGACGCGCTCGGCATACAGGAGGCCGACCGCGACAAGTTTGCCACAATGCTGAAACCTTAGGCCTCGGGTTTCCAGTGACACGATAGAAACACAAGCATCCTGCCCGGCTGAACCGCTGCGGCAGGATGAGCGCGTAACAGGCAGCCCGTAATAATACGTTTTGGACAAGATTATCAGCGGATTATCATTTCTCGCGGTGACTCATTCCTTATCCCAATCCACAACCGGGAGGGCGTTTACAATGTCCACGGTCTGAACAGATACCGTTTATTTTTCATAGTTCTACCGATCCTATTGCTACTCATCATACCTTGCATATTCGGACAGCAAACTCGTTATTTCGAGCAATCGTTGCTTGGTGTCTTTAGGAATTTTTAAATTACCAACCTGTACTGTTTCTTCATTTCCAGAGGTCACTTCAAAAACAGCATTATATACAGGTACTAACCTTGATTTGTTGCTACGCAAATCAGCTGCATCATTAGAGCGTAAACCCCACTCCCCCAATATCCTATCTGCATTTTCATTATTTTCAAACAGCGAGACAAGCGGAGTTGCGTCTTTCCCATTTACAAACGAATCGTACATTTGCTGATCCACCATTCGTAACGCAATCAACAACGGAGACAGGCAATCCATCATCAAATGACGATACGCTTCGTCATGCCAAGCACGGTTTGTTTTTCGCAACATCCCATCCGCGATACTTGTCAGTTTCAAGAAACGATTTATCTCTCGTAAGCCAAGATGCAAACTCTCTGCAATTCTCAGTTTCAATGTATCCCAGACGGAACGAGGATTAACACCAAGGCAAGCAAAATAGTCTTTTGCTTCGATAGGGGGAAGTTTTAAGGTTACATCAAAAAACTTATCTAGATATCTGGATGCACTGAACTGCTCTCCATACAGACTTCTTATAGTGTTCTGTAATTCTACGAGATTTGTTGAAAAAACAAAAGTTAAATTCGTATTGCCGAAATAATGCTTTATCCTCTCAAGTAGCTTCACGGCAAACAGAGGCTGACACCTGTCCAATTCATCAATGAAAATAACGAGGCGATAAGCTTTTTCAAGCAACAGCGAATCCAGAAACTCGTTAATCTCAGATTTTAATTTAACATCATGTTCTATTTGTCCAAACACTTTCTTTTTTTCCAAGGCATCAATAACATCTTTCACCCGTTGCCCGTCAAAGTCAACTGTTACACTTGCTTCTTTTATCGGTAAAGAGACCTGAAAATGTACAAGACCAAAAATGCTCCCAACAACCTCTCTAATATTTCTTTTCCCTTCTAACAATTCCTTATCAACAGGTATGCTTTTTGCTATCGAATAGATTATTGATAATATCGGGTCATCTGAATTGTCATTTTCCCACGCATTATAATAGACAGCAAGCTGAGGGTTCTGACCTTCAAGACCTTTAAGTTTTATCCGCTCCTCTATCTCAGAGACATCAGATTTCAAATTACCTGAGATACTATCCTTTTGAATATAAGGATTCAATACATCCAGCACGAGCTTTGCTTGCTGAACAAAGAAAGTCTTTCCTGCCCCCCACTGAGCATCAAGGGCGATACTGCAATTCATTCCTTCAACACTTTGAAGCAAGGAAACAAACCGGAACAAAAATTCATTACGCCCAAGGGTATCATTAAGCAATGTATCCCTTACATTAGTATAATCAGCTAGCAAATCATAATTCTTCATTATCTTTCCCCCTATCCTCAATCGTTATCTTCTCTTCAATAAAATCATACGCCTTGTAGGCTCGGCATAAGACCTTGCCCGCTCCGCGCGTTTGAACCATCTGAACTATTCGAAAATTTCGGATAGTTGCCCGTTCGGTTTTCTCGCCATGACGCTCCTCACGCGGTCCACAGGGTGTCGAGCTGCCTCATTATCCGGCCGGTCTCCATGAGAATTTTGATGATCCGCCTGTAGTGCAGGATGTCGTCCGCAGAAAGCGTGCGTCCCTTGCGGTCCTTGAGCCACTTGTCCGCCACCTGATAGCCGCCTATGTAGAAGTTCCATGCTTCCTCGCTCACACCGTCGAAGCACTGGGTTTTGTTTATCCAGACTTTGCCGCCATCCCACTTGCGGGTCGTGACCTCATCGGACGGGGCATTGCCGCTGAAGGTCACGGGGCTTTCGTCCATCACCGGGGATTTCATCAGGTGCAGCTCACGGAGCTCCGCACCGAGCTTTGCGAGTGCAAAGAACTGCGATTTACTGGCAGGGTATGGAATGCGGGGAAAGTCTATCTTGAGGAATTCCTTGTACTTGCTGCGGTAGCCCGGCGTGTGCAGGACGGCATAGATATAGTCAAGCAAGTCAAGCGGCTCAAATTTGCCGGTTGTTTTCTCTATCTCTGAAACGATTTTGCTGTTCAGGTTCGGACGACGGGTCTTGTAACCGTCATCGTAGAGGTAGAGAGGAAAAACATAGGGGGTCCCACATGAACTTGCAAAAAATCGGTCAGGAATAATAGTGCTTATTATCATGACATAGCAAAATTCTATATCATATGTATATTGGCGCATACAAACCAGACCATAACTTCCATTCAAAATGTGCTTCATAGTTTCGTATCTAGGGCGGCCTAGAAAACCAGAAGAGTTTTTAGAGTAAATTAACTTTCTAAAATCAAAAGGCTTATACTGAAAATCAATAATTGGCAAATCGTTTTTCTTTATATCCGAAATTGCCTTATCAATATTCCAACCGGAACTATCTTTTAAACAATACTTATTGATCAAGTCATTTTTCGAAAGTTTTTTGAAATCCTTTTTTACTTGCAAGGCATTTTCGAGTACATAATGGCAAGCGATATCATCACATTTTGTTTGAATTCCAGAATTTGCTTCTATAAACAATTCGTCAATCTTAAAACCTTTATTATAATCATCTTCTGTAGAAAAATCTTTTGAAACAAAGAAATAATATGGCTCGACTGGATTTAATTTGCGCCAATTTATATTTCCCAAAGAATTATTGTAGAGAAAATGGAATTTAGAATCACGTAATCCATACAAGTCTGTATGGAATACTTCTGCAAGACGTTTGGAATCCTTATTTGTTTTTACAAAAATATTTATGCTTACACCTTGCTGAATACTGAAAACATTCACATCTTCACTTCCATCTGGGCATAGTTCTTTTTTCTTTGAACTGCCATGCAAATCAATAATATAGATTTTGTCAAAAGACTCCATAAGAACCTTTCGCATTTGTCTATGCGTCAATCCCATTATGAAGCTATTATTTGAGATGTATGCTAACACTCCCTGACCATTGTCGTCTATAAATTTCTGTCCAAGCCGGATGAATTTTATATAGTCATCGTCAAGATTGATTTTCTTTTCATTCAAATCCTTCTTATAGTCTTTTATCAGCTCTTGAATCCACTCGCTCTTGTTGTTGCTGCTTATACTATACGGCGGATTGCCGATGACGACGTTTATCTTCGCATTCTTCTTGACTGCGTTCGCCTGCGTTGCCTCCACGGCGATGGCATCATCCTCAAACAAGCTCGCCTGCCCGTACACATCCCCCGGCTCCTCAAGGCTGTTCGTCAAAAAGACCTTGAGCCGGGTCTTTGCCGCAAAGTCATAGCCGGTGTCTTTCAGAGCCATTGCAAGCTTCATGTGGGCGACGGCATAGGGAGCCATCATCAGCTCAAAGCCGTAAATCCGATGCAGCAGGGAAAGCGTCACGTATTTGTTCCACTCTGCCGCACGGGTCCCTTCAGGCAGGGCTGCATGCTTCTCGTCAAAGTTCTTCTTTATCTGCAGGATTGTCTGACGCAGAAAGGTCCCCGTTCCCGTCGCGGGATCCAGAATCTGTACCTTGGGAACATTCCTGTACGTCTTCGTCCTGCCCTTTCCGTTGCTTTCTTCAACCTGCACGCACTCGTCACAGGCAAGCCCGTCCGCAATGCCGAACTCGGTTTTGAGAATCTGGTCGACGGAGCGTACGATGAAGTTTACGACGGGAAGCGGCGTATAGAAAACGCCCCGGTTTATCTTCGCCTCCTTGTCGTATTCCGTCAGGAAGTCCTCGTAGAAATGAATCACCGGGTCTTCATAGCCCATCCTGGTCTGCCTGTTGAATTCAGCGACGATGGACTGTATGTCAGTGTTCTGCAGGAGGTCTATAATGCTGTTCAGCTCCAGCTCGTCAAACGGAATGGATTTCTTGACGTTGCCTTTCTGGTTGTCCAAGCCCTCGCGCAAAAGCTGCCGGAGGAAGGGATTCGTGTCGGGGATGCTGTCTATCGCCTTTATCGGGTCAAACAGCTCCTCATCCGCGTTCAGGCAGCGCGCGCTGAACAGGCCGTAGCAGATTGTCTGGGCATACATGTCGGCAAAAGAACTTTCGTCCATGTCGTGCACCAGCTTGTCCTTGAACTTTTTCAGGAGCTTATGCACGTAGCCGTTTTCGTTCTCTATTTCCAGAACGTCAAGAATCTGCGTGCGGATTGTCTGGGCAGAATGCGCAAGTTCCCCGGTAAGGCGGTTCGTGTCGCGGATAACCTGCCCGTATTCCGTCTGGAAGGCTTTTTTCCATTCATTTGTCCAGGCATCGCATTTCTCCGAGTATTCCCAGCGCAAGTGGTCAAGGTAGCCCTCATACAGGGCAAGCTTCTCCCTGCTTTCTGACTGCGGCTCAAAGTACAGGGCCTTCAGCGTTGGAAGCCCCTTCACGCTCTGATTGAAGTGGACGAATCCGATTGTCCTGTTCTTCTTATCGCCCCAGAAGCACACGAACAGGAGGTTCTCCATGCTCCATATTTTATGGTCCGCTCCCCGTTTGTTGAAGATGAGGGCGCCAAGTATTTTCCGCAGGACGGTTATCTGCATCCTCTTGTAGTCGAATTCCACGAAGAACACCGCCCAGTCCTGATTTTCTTTAAGCGGTTTCATCTGCTGCAGGCTCGTGATTTTTGCAAAGTCGCTGTCCTTCAGTCCCAGGTCCTCGGGGTAGTATTCCCAGTTCGCATCATAAGCGCTGACGGCGGGGCTGTCCTCGCTGATCGGCCAGCCGAGCCTGTCCATAAGGTATGCGAGCGTGTTGTCTATCGTCGTAAGATTTTCAATTGTGGTCATGTTTTATTTGTCTCCTGCACCATCAATAGTATCTGAAAGAATTTGCCAATGGCCGCCTTTACGCGGTCCAACAAATTCAATTTTTCCTTTTAATTGCTTTATCTGCCATTTTATACCATCAACAGAAATTCCACATTCTTCCGCCATTTCATCTCTTGTTATGCAGGGATTCGCTTTTATTAAAGCAATGATTTTTTCCGAGGTATTTTTTGGGGTAGTTTTTTTTGCCTCAAAAGGTTTTATGGGGTAGTTTTCCTCAGTTTTTGGGGTAGTTATAGGGTAGTCCATATTGTTTTTTTCCCCGTTTTCTGGGGTAGGCCCATTTTTACTACTATCCGCTTCCTTCTGATATTCAGCAGCTAGTTCATAAATCGTATCGCTCAAATCCGCTTTTTCCAGAGTTTCCCAAGGAATCGGCTTGTGCACGGGAGTACCGCCTATAATGAGTTTTACATATTCGTTTTCAAACGAATACTCTGGCAGTGCAAAACCACGCCGCATCTGGAGCTTAAACATCTTACGGATTCCGCCTCCCTGGGTTTCAATGAGTCCCAGATTGCGCATAGCTTCCGCAAGAAATGGATTCCGATAAACCGATGCAGGACAATCGCTTTTTATTACGTCTTCAACAACTTTTGGAATAAAAGAGCCTGCATTACGAAAAACAAGCCTGTTGTCCTCAAATTCCACAAATTCAACGCGCGCACCCATCGTATAATCCTGATGGGCAATACAGTTGTGCAAAGCCTCTCGGATGGTGAAGGAATCATAGCGCATGAACTCGTCGGGGAACATGGTCTGCGTCTTTGTATCCACAATACGCAGGTTGCGGACTTTTGCTTCGGCGGCATCAACGGAGAGCAGCATGGGAATATTAAGAATCTCATAATCCAAATTCGCACCGCCTTTTTTTAAAAGCCAGCGGATTTTCATTATTCCAGGGGAAAGCAGATACTCGTATTCATCTTTACCCAAAAGAATAAGGGCTGCACGTGTTATCTTACCGTTTACAGCGAGTTTTGCCTTGTTCAGAAATTTTTCATCGTCCCACTTGCGTATTTCGTCTGCATACTTTGGGTTTCGCTTCGTGAATTCCGCTCTTGCCTTGTAAACGGCATCCGGGTCTAAATGCTTAATCGTTGCTTCCGGCACAATCTGAGCAGTCCAGTCTTCACCGATTATTACTTCGTGAACAATAGATTCCTGCCTCTCTCTTGTCATTTCAATAAGAGAATCTCCACGCCGCATATATGCTTTTCTGTGCGCAATTACAGCCCTGCGAGGACTGTGTTTTGGAATCTGTATTATCCAGACAGTTTTATTTGTATCGCTGGTTGTATAATCATCTACAGAAAAGTTTTCTTCGGGCAAATATGTGCATAAGTCGTATATGCGGAATTTTAAATTCTCCGTTGTGTAATCATGAAACTCCTTTATACCTGTGATTTCAAGCGTTTTATCTTTTACACCTATAACAAGGAAACCGCCGTTCATGTTGGAAATTGCAGAGACATAGGAAATAACATCGTCCATTTCTTTTCCGCTTACAGAATGTTTGAGATTGCTGAATTCCTTCCACTCGCACCTCTCGTTCTCCCGGGGAAAGTATTTTGC
The DNA here is from genome assembly GCA_946538795.1 of uncultured Treponema sp. Classification (GTDB taxonomy): domain Bacteria; phylum Spirochaetota; class Spirochaetia; order Treponematales; family Treponemataceae; genus Treponema_D. The sequence continues at coordinate 649 of CAMNGY010000022.1, read as the reverse complement.
GATATAATCTTTCAGTTCCTGTTCCGTCATTAATTTCTCCTACTCCACCTGCATCCATGTGACAAGCTGCATCCGCAAGCTCCTGCCGTTCTTGTCGCTGACGGGAACCTGCATCTGCCGCATATAGAAGCGGTCCAGGTGCCGCTGGACTTTCAACCTGCACTCGTTGAATTTGTCTGCCGTGATATGGAACATCCGTTGCTCAGGTTCGGCACATTGGATAGTCTTCCACATTTTAAACGCATCTTCTTCTATCGTGTCCGTTTCCGTGTTCAGGAAAATCCATTTGCACATTCCGTCATCTACGGTCCATTCGCCCGTATCGTTTTTGGTCGGTAACTTGAAGCAGAAGAATATGCCCTTATGCCCGGCAGGAGCTTTTCCGCTGAAAATGCGACGGGGAAGATTCCCTGCATCCTGCTGGTAGTGCGGGTATTTTTCCATAAGCTTCTGGTATTCAAGGGCCATCTCCTCAGACGCGCTCTCAACGCCCTCATATTCGGCATTGAAATCCTGCAGTGCCTGAAAGTTGTCCTTGTCGCTCAGAAGCTGCCTGCCTTCGATTCCGAACACAAGGGAAATACGGAGCGTTTTCTGCGTGACGGTCTTATACAGCGAAAGCAGGCTGTTCAGTTCTTCCGGCGGCAGG
>CAMNGY010000021.1 GCA_946538795.1 uncultured Treponema sp. | reverse complement strand
CGCATCCGCGACATGGAGAGCGACGACATACCCGCCGTCCTCACCCTCATGCAGCCCTTCGTGGACAAGGGAATACTCCTTCCCCGCAGCAAGGAGACGCTCGGCGACCAGCTCTCGCATTACGTCGTCTACGAGCTTGACGGGGCCCTCCGCGCCTGCGCCGCCCTCGTCCCCTACAGCGACGGGCAGATGGAGATAGCGGGGATCGCCGTGGACAAGTCCTGCTCAAGCCTCGGCATCGGGCAGAAGCTCGTCGAGTTCCTGATCGCCCGCGCGAAGAAATCCGGCGCGAGCGGCATCTTCCTTCTGACGACGCAGACCTCGGACTGGTTCGAGGGCCTGGGCTTCCGCCTTTCCAGCGTGTCCAGCATCCCCGAGCAGAGAAAGGCCATCTGGACCCCGGAGCGCGGCTCGGTCGTCTACCGCCTGGAAGTATAGGGGGAGGGGGAAACCTCGCTTGTTTTCGCAACGAAGTTTCCAGCGAGCTTCGCACTCTCGTGCTCGTTGCGAAGCCCCCGGCCTCAACCCTGGTTTCCTCATACCCCCCTATGACTGATTCCGGCCCAATATCGTGTTGTTCACCCGGAAGACAAGCGTGGACACAAGGAAGCCCAAGGCCGCGCCCGAGAGCACGTCGGTCAGGAAATGGTTGCCGCTGAGCATCCGCAGGGCCATCGTGCATAGCCCCGCGAGGAGAAAAAAGCAGAGGGCGGGTTTCCGGAGCTTGGAGCGGGGGTATCTGACCGCGAACCAGCAGACCATGAAGGCGAATGCCATGAATGCGAAAGATGAGTGCCCGCTGGGCCAGGAGCGGCAGAAGTCCCCTTCCGAGATTCCCTTCAAGCTCGGGCCGGGAAAATACATATAGGGCCTCAGCCTGCCCGCGAGGTTCTTCAGGATTTTATAGACTCCGCACGAATACAGGCCGCACGCAAGATAGGTCATCGCGTCAAGCAGCAGAGTTCCGAACGCTTTCTTTTTGTCCTTGGTCCCGTAAACGGAAATCATGGCCACCGCGCAGCAGGCGATGGCGTTGGCGGCAAGCACCATGCCCGTTCCCAGGTCGTCCAGCATCTTGTCATAGGGGCGGGCAAAGCGGGCGTCGAGCGCATTCACCTCCTCAAGCTTGTAAGGCTCTCCGTCCCATTCGTCCTGCACCCTCATGCTCTTCATCGCTGACGCGGTGGCAAACAAAACAAGGCCCAGAATCAGGCCGGCTGACATGCAAACGATTTTCTTCCTGGTCATATCCTCACCCTCCGGGAATTCCCGTCCCGTGTTTTATATCACAATCTGCCCTTTTCCTCAAGCATCCGCCTGCCCCGCTACAGCTCCACAAGCGTCGCGCGGCAGGGGGAGCCGTCCGCACCGCCAAGCTTCAGCGGGGCCGCATGGAGGAGATATCTCCCCGGGGGAACATCCCCCAGCCTTATTCCCTCAAGCAGCACGATCTGTGCCCCGAGCATTATGAGGTGGACCTCCTTGGGCGCATCCTCAGGCCCCACGGTCTGCGACTCGTTCCCGAAGAGCTTTATCCCCGCCTTTGCGAAGACCTCCGCAGCCTCCTTCGTGACGACGGCCTTCCCCTTTATGAGAATCCTCCCGCTGGCCTCCGGGTCACATTCCTCCGCGGCCTTAAGGATTTCCCGGGCATCGCCGGCTGTGATACCGCCTTCGTGCTCCGCAACATAGGCGGGGCCGATGAGCCTGTCCAGGCTCACTTGATCGACGGTCTTCCCGTCATCATAGAAATGGTACGGGGCATCGACATGCGTCCCATTGTGAGCGCACATCCTGAACGCGGTCAGGTTGCACACGTCGCCCTTATCAATGCTGAGCATCCTTATCCGCTCGGGGCTGGGGTCCCCAGGATAGACGGCGCAGCCGAACACTTCCTGCGAGATGTCATAAATCTTCATGGCTATCCTCCTCTTTCAGGAATGTATACCACGTCACTCATTTTTTCTCAAGGCTCGCCCTGACGCTGGGAGCGGGCCTTCCTTCTGCCCAAAGAGGGCTTCCAGTTCCTCAAGGAGGGAACACTGAGGCCCTACCCGAAGAATTACGATGCCCGCGCGGAGGTGATGTGGGCGGGCAGCCTTTCCCACACTCGGCGAGGCTCCTCCGCGAGGAGGACATGCTCGAGATTTATAGGATGAGCAGATAGGGCTGGAACCTTACACTATCCAGCTTTTCTGGGGGGCGCTGAAAAGCTTGTCCCCGTTTTCCAGGTTGCCGATCAGGAGGGGGGATGCGGGGTCGTGGGCCGCCATGTTCTGCCGCACCAGCTCCTCGCTGGCGTTGGCGTAGCAGTACCTGCACAGGTGACCGCATGAGCTGTACGCGCCGATGTCGCCGTTCAGGTAGCAGGCGCAGTCTTTCCGGGCTGAGGCTTTCTTGGGGACCCTGAGCTTCCTTCCTGCCGCGCTTTCCAGGACACTGACGGTCTGGCAGCCGGAGCAGTCCGCGCCGAACTGCGCCAGCTCCGTTCCCTCGGCGCAGGGGCGGAGCGTCATTCCGTAGCGCGAGGCAATCTCCACGAATCCCTTCCCGAGGACAAGCTGCTCCTCAGCGCCGACTTCCCTGGCCGCCGGAAAATTCCGCCTGAGCTTTGGGTACAGGTCGATGAAGCTGATGACGGCAGTTCTTGTATAGCCCGAGAGCCTTTTTGCGATGTTCTCGAAGGCTTTCAGGTGGTAGGGCACGGTATACTTTTCGGAGACAAACACCGGGTCATACCTCCAGCCGACCTTGTCCGGCCCGAGCCTCTTTCCCAGCTCCACGATGCCGTCCGCCACGTCGGCCTTCGCCGGAACGTTCGGCTCTATCTCCCTGCCGTAGGGCGTGAGCGTGACATACCACCACTGCCTGTATGCCGAAAGCTCCTCCATAAGCTCCTGGTTCCTCAGCACCGGAAGGGGGTTCTTCGTGCAGAAGGTGATAAGGTCAACTACGGATGGATCCAGCTCGTAGCGCGAGACCGACTGGGGGTAATATGGGTTGCGCACCATCACGTAACCTTCCCTGAGCCGGTTCAGGAGCCAGCGGGAGTAGAAGGCCGGTATGTCCGTCCTCTGGCCCGTCTGGATTATCACCTTTCCGCCTCCCTGGAGTGCATGAGGTGAATTCCTATGTGGCCGATTCCCAGTATGACGGCCGAGCAGGTTACTATCAGGTTCATCGCGTACAGGCCCAGGAGAAAGGCCGCAATGACCGGGAGCGTTGCCCCGGCAAGAGGGAAGCCCGCGAATGACCTGTACTGGTCTTTCAGAGTCCTTTCGCTCCTGAAATAGCGTAGCCAGTAGCACTCGTACAGCATCATGAGAACCAGGGCGGCGGCGCACAGCAGGATCCTCCAGTCAAAGAACAATCCCTCCGGGAGGATGCGAAGATAGGGGTTCAGCGCGGGGAAAACCAGCATCGAGCAGCTGACAAGGGACTCGCCCGCGCGCTCCAGCAGGAGCAGGATTTTGTTCTCGTTCTTTGCCGCCTCTTCATAGCCCTCCGGCTTTGCCTTCGTGCCCCAGTATATGTTCGGAACCAGGAGCATCAGAAGGAACACGAGGCCTGTGACGCAGAATCCCGGCCTGTAGGGGCCGGGCTTGTCCGCGCCGTAAGCCAGGGAGGACAGCCTGACGCTGCTGATTACATCCCCGTAATGAGCCCTGAGCCGTCCCGCCATCAGGTCCGGCTTGTCCAGGGAAGTATGGTATGAGCCGTAGATTCCCATTATGTCGTCATCACCGCAGCGTGAGCGCGCGCCGATGAAGTTGGATACCATGTACGACTCCCGTACGGGAGACATGCCGCTTTGTGACTGATCGGACGCATAGAACTCCTTCCCCTGGCGGATGCATTCCTGCGCCAGCTGCCAGCGTTCGGAATCCCTCATGCCGTTTGCGGACAGGTAATCCAGGTAGCGTGCCCCGGTGCTGTCATTCTGGTGTCCCACGTCCGTCCCGTAGAACACCGTCTCCGGGCAACGCTCCTTTATCTTATGGAAGAATTCGTAGTAATGCCCGTTGCCGCTCTGGGTTCCGCGGATGTCCGTGAAAATCCTGTCGATTATCCCGTCCGAATCCTCCTGCATCCAGAGGTTCAGGAATTCTGCGGTGTAGTAGGGAAGTTCCAGGAAGAGCGAGCGGCATCCCGCACAGTAGCGCTCCTCCCACAGGGAAAGCTCGATGCCGTAGTAGCTGCTGGAACCGTGAGCCTCTCCGTACAGGCGGATTTTTGTATCCTCGCCGGGGTATACGTCCGGGGATTTGTCCAGAGCTGACAGGACAAGCCCTGCCGCCACCGTGCCCCCGAGCAGGGCGAATGCGATTATTGTCTTGAGCGTGCCTTTCATTTATTCCTTTGAATCAATCCTTTTTATGCCCCGATTGTAGCATTCCGGGGGGCACGTTTCAAGACAACGTGCAGACAGGCAGACAAGCAGCGCGGTCCGTCGCGGGCAGAGCATTCCATCGCTGGCTGTCGCAGGCTGCGCGGTCCGTCGAGGGCAACTGCGGGCTGCGCTGAAAAAAAGTACCCGCGGGCTGAACCCGGACAAAAACTGCCCTCCGCTCTACAGTATTCCGCGGCTACAGCCCCGTGTAGCCCCCGTGGCTGCAGTACCCGGAGGCCATCTTGAATAATTGGTATATACTTGTTATAATAGATAGATTTTGCTTCTTTTCTGGACGGAGAATACTTATGCTAAAGTACATCGGCAAGAGGTTACTGACGGCTGTCGTCACGGCTTTCCTGGTGGCAACCCTGACCTTCTTTATCATGAACATGGTCCCGGGCGGGCCCTTCCTCTCGGAGAAAGCGGTCACCCCCCAGGCGCAGGCGGCGATGGAGGCCAAGTACGGCCTGGACAAGCCGCTCGGCCAGCAGTACCTGACCTACATGGGCGGGCTCCTTAAGGGCGACTTCGGCTTGTCGGTCAAGAAGCGGGGCCGCACGGTCAGCGACATCATCTTCACCAAGTTCCCCGTGTCCGCCAGGCTCGGCGGATGGGCGATCCTCGCGGCGGTTTTGTTCGGAGTGCCGCTCGGTGCGGTCGCGGCCTACAAGCGGGGCAAGGCAATCGACAACATCCTCGTCGTCCTCTCGACGGCGGGCATCGCAATACCGAGCTTCCTGTCGTCCACGCTGCTGATGTACGTCTTCTCGACCAAGCTCAAGCTGCTTCCGTCCTTGGGCCTCAGCAGTGCGGCGAGCTACGTCATGCCGGTCGCCGCCCTCGCCCTCTACCCGACCTTCTACATCGCCCGCCTGATGCGCAGCTCCATGCTCGACGTTATGGGGCAGGACTACATGCGGACGGCCCGCGCCAAGGGGGTGGGCAGCGTCAAGTCCATCTTCAAGCACGCGCTCCGGAACGCCATACTGCCGGTCGTCACATACCTGGGCCCGCTGATCGCCTCGCTGATGACGGGAAGCTTCATAATAGAAAAGATTTTCAACATACCCGGCCTTGGATCGGAGTTCGTCGGGGCCATCACGAGCCGCGACTACCCGATGATAATGGGCACGACGATATTCCTCGCGGTCTTCGTCATATTGATGAACGTCATAGTGGACATCATGTATGCCGTTGTGGATCCCAGAATCAAGCTCAAGTAGGAGAAGAGAATGAGCGACAAGATGGACAGGACGCATGCCCGTAACCCCCTGAGCCTCCAGCTCAAGGTGGACGATTTCATACCCGCCTCCGCAGACGAGAAGCAGTCCCTCGTCATCATGCGCGAGTCGGTCGGATTCTGGAAGGACGGTTTCCGCCGCTTCCGCAGGAACAAGATAGCGATGGCCTCGCTGGCGATCGTCATGCTGATCGTCGTGATGTGCTTCATCGTCCCGGCTTTCTACCCCTACAAGTACGAGCAGCAGATGAAGGGGAGCGAGCGGCTGGGGCCCTTCGGGCACTCCAAGACGGAGCTCGCCCGGATCCAGGCGGGCGGGAAGGTCTTCCCCCACATACTCGGCACCGACCAGAACGGGCGCGACTACGCCATCCGCGTGATGGTCGGAGGCCGCGTGTCCATGACGGTCGGCATCGTCGCCTCCCTGCTCATCCTGATGATCGGCTCCCTCTACGGGGCCGTCGCGGGATACCTCGGGGGCACGGTGGATATGATAATGATGCGGGTGGTGGACATCATCTACACGGTGCCTGACGTGCTGATCATCATCCTGCTCGCGCAGACGCTCAAATACCCCCTGAGGTCATTGGGCGAGCTGCCGGGATTCGGCTGGATACAGAAGCTCGGCCCCAACATGGTCAGCATGTTCATCGTCTTCGCCCTGCTCTACTGGGTCGGCATGGCCCGCATCATCCGCAGCCAGATAATGGTCCTGAAGCAGAACGAGTACGTCACGGCGGCAAAGGCCCTGGGCGCGGGCGGCAGGAGGATAATCGGCAAGCACCTCATCACGAACTGCATCGGCACGCTGATCGTCACGACGACCCTGCAGATTCCATCGTCGATCTTCACCGAGTCCTTCCTCTCCTTCCTTGGCCTGGGGGTTCAGGCCCCCATGCCCTCCCTGGGTTCCCTGGCCTCGGCGGCCCTGAACGGCTTCCAGACTTTCCCGGAGAAGCTCTTCGCCCCGGCGTTCCTCATCTTCATCATCATCCTGAGCTTCAACCTTCTGGGCGACGGCCTCCGCGACGCCTTTGACCCGAAGCTCAAGAGCTAGGAGGGGTATATGGCAGACAGCAAGTATTTGGTTGACATACAGCACGAGAAGCTTTCGTTCTTCACCCCGGCGGGCGAGGTGCGGGCGCTCAACGACGTGACGATTCAGATGCGCGAGGGCGAGGTCCTCGGCATAGTCGGCGAGTCAGGCTCGGGCAAGTCCGTCACGGCCTATTCTATCATGGGCCTGACCGCCGACAACGGAAGGATCACCGGCGGCACGGTGACCTTCAACGGCCACCATATCGAGAAGATGACCGAGAAGGAGCTGCGCAAGATACGCGGGCAGGAGGTGAGCATCATCTTCCAGGACCCGATGACGAGCCTGAACCCGGTCTGGACGATCGGGAACCAGATCGAGGAGGCGATAAAGCTCCATACCGACAAGAAGGGCAGGGAGGCGACCGCCCGTGCCCGCGAGCTCCTTACCCTGGTCGGAATCAACGAGCCTGACAAGAGGCTCAGGCAGTACCCCCACGAGCTTTCAGGCGGAATGCGGCAGCGCGTCATGATAGCGATAGCCCTCGCCTGCGAGCCCAAGCTGCTGATTGCGGACGAGCCTACGACCGCGCTCGACGTGACGATACAGGCGCAGATCCTTGAGCTCATGCAGGACCTGAAGAAGAAGCTCGGCATGGGAATCATCATGATAACGCACGACCTTGGAGTCGTCGCGAGCATGTGTGACCACATCGCGGTCATGTACGCGGGCGAGATAATCGAATACGGCACGACCGACGACATCTTCTACAATCCCCAGCACGAGTACACGCGCGGGCTTTTGCGGTCCATCCCCAAGTTCCACGAGAAGGACTACTCCCTCCTGGTACCATCCGAGGGCCAGCCGGTCGATTTGCTGAACCGGCCCAAGGGCTGCTGCTTCGCGCCCCGCTGCTCCAATTGCATGAAGATATGCCTTGAGAGGCCGCCCGTCCGCAACGACTACGAGAGCATGGGAGGCTCGGCGGTGGGCGACAACATCCACTACGGCCGCTGCTGGCTTGAGCAGAAGGCCGCAATGCTCGGCAGCGCGGACACCCCCATAGGGGAAGTTCCGGCAGGCGCGCAGGCTGAAGTTACGGCGGACGGCGCGAAAAATCCAGAGGGAGGCGAGGCATGAGCAGTAACGGCGACAAGCTCCTTGAGATAGAGCATCTGAAACAGTATTTCCCCGCGGGCGGCGGCCGCTTCGTCAAGGCGGTGGACGACGTGAGCTTCTTCATCAGGAAGGGCGAGACACTGGGCCTGGTCGGGGAGTCCGGCTGTGGCAAGACGACCACGGGCCGGTCAATCCTGCGCCTGACCGAGCCGACGTCGGGCAAGATAACATACGGCGGCGAGCTTATCTTTGACAGCGAGAAGAAGCTGAAGGCGGACATGCTGCCCTACCGCCGCAAGATGCAGATAGTCTTCCAGGACCCCTACGCCTCGCTTGACCCCCGCATGACGGTGGCCGACATCATCGGCGAGGCCCTGGACATACACAGGCTCTATGCGGACAAGAAGGAGAGGCGGGAGAAAATCCTCTCCCTGCTTTCGACGGTCGGCCTGAACAGCGAGCACGCCAACCGCTTCCCCCACGAGTTCTCAGGCGGCCAGCGGCAGAGGATCGGGATAGCCCGCGCCCTCGCCGTGAGGCCCGAGTTCATCGTCTGCGACGAGCCGGTGTCCGCGCTGGACGTTTCCATCCAGGCGCAGGTCGTCAACATGTTCGAGGACCTGCAGAAGCAGATGGGGCTGACCTATCTTTTCATCGCGCACGACCTTTCCGTCGTCAACCACATCTCGAGCAGGATAGGCGTGATGTACCTGGGCCACATGGTGGAGCTCGCGGAGGCGGACGAGCTGATTTTCCATTCGGCCCACCCCTACACCCGCTCGCTGATTTCCGCCGTCCCCATCGCGGACCCGCGGACTGCGCGGGCGAACAAGCGGATCGTCCTGCAGGGCGACGTGCCCTCGCCGCTCAACCCGCCGTCCGGCTGCCCCTTCCGCACCCGCTGCCCCTATGCGGACGGAAAGTGTGCCGGGGAGAAGCCCGAGTTCAAGGAAATCGGCGGGGGCCACTATGCCGCCTGCCACCACCTGGACAAGCTGAATTAGTGACTAAGTCCCTCCGCGCCACAGGCGGCGGGGGGCATGGAGGATATATAGTATGAAGAAGAGACTGACTGCGTTGGTTTCTGCAGTTGTTGTGGCAGGCCTTCTGGCATCCTGCGGCGGGAAGAAGGACAGCCCCGCCTCCGGGAACTCCGGGAACGCTGATGGCGCGAAGAAAGGCTCAGTATTGCACGTCCAGATCGGACCTTCCCCAGAGACGATCGACCCCGCGCTGAACAGCGCGGTGGACGGCGCGAACATGATCATCCACGCCTTCGAGGGCCTGCTCAAGTTTGACCGTAACAACAACATCGTTGCCGGTCTTGCGGAAAAATGGGAGCAGTCGGAGGACGGCCTGACCTGGACATTCCACCTGCGTCCCAACCTCAAGTGGTCCGACGGCAGTCCCCTGACCGCCGAGGATTTCGTCTACTCATGGAAGCGCGTCGCCGACCCCGCCACCGCCGCCCCCTATGGCTATGACCTCCTGAACCTTGTCGTCGGATTCGACAAGGCTTCCGAGGGCGACCTGGACGCGCTGGGCGTGGAGGCCCCGGATGCGGGCACTTTCGTCGTACACCTGAGCAGCCCCTGCATCTTCTTTGACAAGATCGCGGCCTTCGCCGTCCTCGTGCCCGTCCAGAAGGCCACGATCGAGGCGAACGGCGACGGCTGGACGGTCAATCCCTCTAGCTACGTCACGAACGGCCCCTACTACATGACCGAGTTCACCGACGGGGCGCAGATCGGCTTTACCAAGAACCCCAACTACTGGGAC
>CAMNGY010000020.1 GCA_946538795.1 uncultured Treponema sp. | reverse complement strand
CCATGCCTACAAGATTTACATAGCCCGGCTTCTGAGAAAGGGCAGGAAGGTGACTATAGCCGAGCAGGTTGGTCCCATCGCGCCTCATGGCCAGCTTACGGAACGGAAGGTCATAGAGACGATTACGCCCGGGACCGTCCTTGACAGCGAGTTTCTGGACGGAGGAGCCAACAATTTCCTTGCGTCTTTCTTTATATCCCGGCAGAAGGCCGCCTTTGCCTATCTGGATGTGACTACCGGTGAATTCAAGGCGACGAGCTTCCCCGTTGAGGGGGTGGCGGAGAATTTCCTTAAGGAGCTGGGCCGCTGCAGGCCCAGGGAACTGCTTTTGCCTGAGAGCGTGAGGAACTGCGATTTCATGTCCCAGGTCCTTGCGGATTTCGGTGGAATCGCCATATCCTTCTATCCTGACTGGCATTTTAATTCCAAACAGTGCTATGACCGCTTGCTGAAGCATTTCAAGACTACGTCCCTGTCGGCTTTTTCCCTGACGGAGGAGTCCCCGGAGGTTCCTCCTGCCGGCTTCCTGCTGGATTATATGGAAAAGGCAACAAATTCCCTTTCCCCGCATGTGGAGGGGCTTACGGTCTACAAGGACAGCGACTTTGTTGTCATAGACGAATCCTCCCGGAAGAACCTGGAGATAACAGAGAACCTGAGGGATGGGACCCTTGCCTTCTCCTTGCTTGAGTGCCTGAACCAGACCAAGACTTCAATGGGGCAGAGAATGCTCCGCCGTTTCCTGATGTTCCCCCTTAAAGACGCTGTTGCCATACGGATGCGGCAAGAACATGTCTCTGTGTTCGTCAATGACGGCAACATGCAGAGGAATTTCCGCGCCCAGATGGACGGAATACTGGACATAGAGCGCCTTGCCGGCCGTATAGCGACGGACAGGGCCCATGCCAAGGATCTGAAAGCCCTGGAACGCAGCCTCAGGCTGTGGCTTGATGCTCAAGAGATTTTGGGCAATCTGAACTTCGCTTCCCTCTCCTCTGATACGGCACGTGAGATAGTTTCCCAGATTTCAGCCGCAATAGATGAGGACCCGTCTACAGTGTTTACCGAAGGCCGGATGATAAAGGAAGGCTGGTCCGAGGAGCTGGACCACTGGAAGAAAATCCGTGACGACTTCAACAAGGTTCTGGAAGACTATGCCGAAGAAGAGCGTCAGGCGACGGGAATACAGAGCCTTCGCATAAAGAGCACGGGCAGCTTGGGCTATTACATAGAGGTCACGCGGGCAAAGCTTTCCTTAGTCCCGGATTATTTCATAAAGAAGCGGACCCTCGTGAACATGGATCGCTTCACGACGGCCAGGCTGAAGGAACTGGAGGGCAAGCTGAACGAGTCCGGAGAGAGGATTCTGCAGCTGGAACATGACCTTTTCGTTGAATTCCGCTCATCCCTCAAGCAGTATATAGGTTATCTGCGGCAGATGGCGGGAGAGATAGCTTACGCTGACTGTATATCCGCGCTTGCCGAGTCGGCCGTGAGGAATTCATGGACCCGTCCGGAGATGGATGACGGTCTTGTCTTTGAAGTCCGGGACGGCAGGCATCCTGTTGTGGAGCGGCACTTGCCTTCTGGGGAATTCGTTCCGAACGACCTGGAGCTTTGCTCCGACGGGACAAGTTTTGCCCTCATAACCGGACCGAACATGGCCGGAAAAAGCACTTTCCTCAGGCAGAATGCCCTCATTGCGCTTTTGGCACAGATAGGCAGCTTTGTCCCGGCTTCGGCCGCAAGGCTGGGGCTGGTAGACAGGATATTCTGCAGGGTTGGTGCGAGCGACAATCTTGCCCGAGGAGAGTCTACCTTCCTGGTGGAGATGGCCGAAACGGCCCGCATATTGCGGACAGCTACGGAGCGCTCCTTGGTCATAATGGACGAGGTAGGGCGGGGAACCAGCACTGAGGACGGACTGGCCATAGCCTGGGCAGTGAGCGAATATCTTCTGGATGTGCTGAAGTGCAAGACCCTGTTCGCAACCCATTACCATGAGCTTACCCGCCTTGATAATGCCCGCATGAAAAAGCTGTGCATGGCTGTGAGCGAGAATGGCAAGGATATAGTGTTCCTTAGAAAAGTCGTGGCCGGAGCCAGCGCCAACAGCTACGGAATTCATGTAGCCCGGCTTGCTGGCCTTCCTGTTCCTGTTTTGGAGCGGGCAGAAGCCATACTCCGGAGAATTCAGTCTGACGCGGAAGACAGGCCCGTTCTGCTTGCCGACCTGGATACGGGCGGCATGCCATCGGGAACCGTGGAGCATTCCTGTCCCCCTCCCGGCTTGTTCAGCGATGAGGAACTGGTGCTGGATGAAATCCTGTCCGTGGATCCCGATAATCTTACGCCGCTTAAGGCCTTGGAGCTGCTGGCCCGGTGGAGGAAGACCCTCCTGCCGGCCCAGTCCTAGTCTGCCTAGAGCGCTCCCTTTATAGCTTCAAACCTTGCCTTGCGCTTGTCCTCGTTGTAGTTGCTGGTTCCGTAGGCAGCATTCCTTATGTGGCCCCGGGCCTGGAAGAGACGGGATGAAGCGCTGGGGTGCGTCGTCATCATTCCGCCTGTCTCCGTTTTTTCCTTTTCTTTCAGGACTTCCAGCATGGTGCGAAGGGCCTGCGGGTTGTAACCCGCATCGGCCAACAAATGGGCGGCCTTTGCATCGGCCTCGAATTCCTGCGTCTTGGAATATCCGGTCGTGCTGAGCGTGGTCATAAGCTCGTCTACTGTGCTGCCGACGCCATCCTGATAGGCACTTCCCGTGACGATGGATCCTGCGGCCGCAATCGTGGTCAGTGCCGCATCGTTCAGGCGGCTGGTCTTTATGGATTTCAGGGCATGCTTCAGCTGTATGTGCCCGATTTCATGTGCCATGACAGCCGCAACCTCGTCTTCTGATGAGGCGCATTCAAGCAGCCCCCGCGTGACGAAGATATGGCCGCCCGGCGTTGATATCGCATTTATCTCCTTGCTGTCAAGGATGCCTACGTGATAGCCGTTGAAGATGTCCGGCATATCGGAAGATGACGTTATGGCGGTGCATATTTCGTTTACATAGCTGGTTGCCTTTGCATTTTGGTAGAGCTTGTTGCTGCTGAGTATCTTTGCGGCGACTTCTCGTCCTATATAATACTCTTGCTCAGGAGTTATCTCTTCCTTTGATTTTGCTATGGCTTCGCGGCTTTTGTCTATTTTGACCCTGTTCTTGTCGGATATGGCCTGTCCTTTTTCCGTAATCTTGTCGGCGGCCTTTTGCATCCCGTTGGTCACTTTGTTCGTCGTTTCGCAGGAAGCAAATGCCATCAGGCTTATGGCGACGAGAATGCCGGCCGCGGTTTTCGATGTCATTTTCATCACTCCGTTACCTTGAGCCCGCCGGCTTTTTTGAACGAGGCGTTCTCACTTTCGCTTATGGCGTTCTTTTCCAGGGCATTGACCGCCGCATAGTTGCTGGCCTCGCCTTCCGCATTGAGTCCCTCTCCGAAACCTTTTCCTGCAAGGGCAATCTCTTTTGCGTCCGTAGAAACCTTGCTTGAGGCGACTATCTTACGCTTCGTGATGGCATTTGTGCTTACCCAGCCCTCTATTTTTCCATAGGAGACCAGAGTCCAGTTTCCCTCTTCTTTTACCCAGGTGACCGCATCCCCGTAGCTTACTTTTGAAAGGTTTTTGGATGAGCCGGACGGTTTTGCCTTCAGGTTCGTGCTTTTTACTGAAATGTAGTACGTCTCAGCGAACGCCGCCGCGGAAATCAGCATGACCAGGGCAGCTGAAAGGATTTTTTTTGTGAATTTCATAAAAACCTCCGTTAATTACAATATAACATAAAGGATAAAACTGATAGCCTCGAAAATCCTAGATGATTCTCCGCCATTTGTCAAGGAAATGGTACAGGCTTCATATTACCTAAACAAACAAGATGTCATTTGATTACAATCTTGCCAGCTGTTGTTTTTTAAGCTGCCGCGGCCAGTCTGCCTTATTGTGGACGGAAGTTTCCTACTTGAACTTGAATTTCGTCTCAGTTCCCTTGAGGAGCCGCTTGATGTTCTCCTTGTGGCGGAAGATGAGCAGGAGGACGGATGCCGTGCATATCACCGGTACCCAGACGCTCGCATAGCCGAAGAAGAAGAGCAGGGGAGGGCAGACGCTGGCTGCCAGCATGGTTGCCAGGGACATATACCGTATCGTAAACAGGATAAGGCAGAGGACGGCGGCCGCAATCAGGCCAATCCGCCAGTCCATCAGGAAAATAGCGGCGACGGCGACCAGAAAGGCCTTGCCGCCCTTGAAGCGGTACCAGACGGGATAGCAGTGCCCCAGCATGGCAAAAAAGCCGGTGAACGAGACACCCAGTTGGAAGGGCAGGCCGGCCCTGGTGAACAGGATGCCTCCTGCCAGGCAGAGGACCACTCCCTTGCCCACGTCCAGTATGAACACCAGCCATGCGGTCTTTCCGTAGACCCTGTTGAAGTTCGTGAAGCCCGGGTTCCCGCTGCCTTTGTCCCTTATGTCCTCGTGGTAGAGGAGGTGGGAAAGGACTATCGCGGGATTCAGCCCGGATATGACGTATGCCGTGAGGGCACAGGCGATGCAGGTGAAAATGACTTGTATCATAATGTCCCTTATTGCAGTATCAGGAGGTAGTCGTAGATGTCCTGTCCTCCGTCTATCTCGTAAAGCTCCAGCTTCGGGGAACTTTCTTTTATGGACGCGTGGAAGTTCTCACGTTCGTCCTTCCCGACGGCCTTTCCGTATATGACGATCATGAATTCATGCTGCCCGGCCTTGAGGGACTCTGCGAGTTTCCTTGCCGCTAGGAGTCTCTCCTTGTCGCAGGCAAGCATGTTTTTCCCGCAGAATCCTATGTAATCCCCGCTGTGGATCTCTAGTCCGCCTATCTTTGCGTCCCTGACGGCAATGGAGACTTCTCCAGTCTGTACGCCTTCCATGGCTTCCGCGAAGTTGCGCGCTATTTCCTCGCTGTCCTCGCTGTCGTATGAGAGCATGGTCAGGGCCGCGTAGCCGTCACCGATGGTCTTGCTGTCTATGACCCGGATATCGGATTTTTTGTACAGCTCTGCGGCCTGCCTGGCGGCCAATATGATGTTGGAGTTGTTCGGAAGGACGAAAATCGTGTCCGCGTTCACCGCATCGAAGGCCTTTATGAAGTCTTCCGAGGACGGGTTCTTCGTCTGGCCTCCGTCTATTACGAAGTCTGCCCCAAGGTCGCGGAAGGTCTTCTGGATGCCGCTCCCGCTTGCGACGGCAATGGTCGCGAATTTCTTGCGCTCGGCTTTTTTCTCCGCCTTGACGATCTCCCCGTGTGCCATGAAGTTGTTTGTCACCGTTGACTCGTTATGCTCAAGGGTCATGTTCTCAATCTTTATGGTGAGGAATTCGCCGTATTTCTGGCAGTATTCCAGCACCATGCCGGGGGTCATCGTGTGGACATGGACTTTGACTATGGTGCCGTTCTGGAATGCGACTATGGAATTCCCGACTGTGTTCAGGAAGCTTATGAGGCTGTCAATCTTGAAGCTGGAAAGCTCTATCTTGGATGTCTGGAGGCGGAGCAGGAATTCCGTGCAGTAGCCGTATTTCATTACGTCGAATTCCGTGAATTTTCCGAAATCAAGCTTTTTCTGCATGGGAGCGGCAGAGTAGGATTCGCCCGAAACGTCCTCTCCCCTGAGGGTCCTGTAAATTCCTTCGACTATGTAGTAGAGGCCCGCACCGCCGGAGTCCACGACGCCCGCCTCCTTCAGGACTGAAAGGAGCTGGGGCGTCCGGTCCAGCGAGTCCCTCATCTCCTTGAGCGTGTCGTCCATCAGGGAACCGCCGCTGTTCTCATTGTTGACCCTGGAGAAGACGAAGTCGCTGGTTTCCCGTGCGACTGTCAGTATGGTTCCTTCCGTCGGGTTTACGACCGCTTTGTAGGCCCTGTCCACACCCATTTTGAGCGCGTTGGCCAAATCCAGGACGCTTGCGGTCTTCTTGTCCTTCAAACCATCGGCGATTCCGGCGAAAAGCTGGGAGAGGATGACCCCGGAATTCCCCCTGGCGTTCATGAGCATGCCTGACGCGATTTTGGACGAGGTTTCGCCTATGGAGCTTTCGTTTATGTCGTCGAAGGCTCCGATTCCGCCTTCAATCGTCAGGCTCATGTTCTCGCCCGTGTCCCCGTCCGGAATCGGGAACACGTTGAGGTCATTGACTATCTGGGCGTGCTCCCTGAGGTTTGCCGCTCCCGCCGTTATGAATTTTATAAGGTCTTTGCCGTCTAGAACGTTGCTGGCCATTCCCGTTCCCCTTTTTCCTTACCCTTCGAACGTCACTTCTTTGCCATAGGCCCAGATGCCTATGGCGTCAGGACCTATGGATGCTCCGATAATAGGCCCTATGTAGCTGACATGCACGTCTTTGCATCCTATTTCGTCCTTGACAAGCTGTGTGAGCGTGTCTATTTCCTCCTGCTCGCAATCGGCATGGCAAAGGTAGACCGTCTGGCTCTCCGCATCTATTATGGTCTCTTTGAGCATGCTGACTATTTCATGGAGGGAATTCTGCCTTCCTTTGACTTTTTTTATGGCGAGCTGATCGCCTTTCGCGTCCGCAATGAGGATTGGCTTGACTCCCAGAAGGTTTCCGAAGAAGGCGGCTGAGGCCTTGACCCTGCCGGCCCGCTTCAGGCTGTCCAGGGAGTGGACGGTGACGTATTCGTTGATTGTCTTGCGCTCGGCCACCAGCCTGTCGTAGATTTCTTTTGCTCCAAGGCCCTGGGCGCGGTATGTCGCACCCTTTATGGCGAGCATCCCTTCTCCTATGCAGGCGTTCATGGAGTCAACGCAGAATATATTCGCATCGGGGTGGGACTCAAGGAGCGTCCTTGCAACGACGGCGCCTGTATTGACCGAACCGGACTGCTTGAGGGAGCAGCCTATGTATACTATGTCAAATCCTTTGTCCAGGTATTCAGTGAAAATCCTCGTGAATTCATCGGGCGGGACCTGTGTCGTCAGTATCCTGTTCCCTTTCCTCATTATGTCATAGAGCTGTTTGGGCGTATAGTATTCGAAGTCAAGGCTTGCCCATTGCTCCTTGCCGTCATAGACGGTCTTCATCCGCGCATAGTCGATGTCATATTTTTCCCTCAGGTCCCGGCTTAAGTCCGAGCAGGAGTCGGTCAGAATCTTTACTGGTCTCATTGCATACCTCTCTGATAGTAGAGTAGCTTTTTCTTTATGCATAGAAAATGGACGTTTCTTTTGCTTTTGTCTGAATTTTGGGCATTTCTGACTGTTTGACTAACGGTTTTCTGTTATGGTATAATTGCCGCGCATGGAAAATTTGACCAGACGCGAGATAGAAAAGACTTTTCTTGATTTGTTGGGGAAGAAAGGGCTGGAGAAAGTGACGGTTGGCGATATAGCTTCTTCCTGCCATATAAACAGGAACACCTTCTATTACCACTTCAAGGATATTCCGTCCTTGCTGGAAACTATGTTCATTGAAAGGACGGAGGAACTCTTTGGTACCGGTACGGCAGGAATGTCATTGTCTGCTTTCTTGGGGCGCTTTTACTGCTGCCTGGAGGAGAACAAGAATTTGGTAGCCGCCGTATTCGCGTCCTCACGGCGTGACCGGTATATGGGATATTTCGGGGGATTCTGCGGCAAGGTGGCCGCCTGGCTCGTAGTGATAATCGGGGGGGAGCAGCGTCTTTCCCCTGTCCAGGTGGAAGCCGTCGTTGAGATCCTCAAGTGCGAGTTCGTTGGCCAGGTCATACAGTGGGCGGATTCTGGTTTTTCCTATAATATGGAAGATTATGGCATGAAAATATGCAGGGGGATAAAATCCTTCATATAACCGGCAAAAGCCCTTGACGGCTGGCAATTTATAGGTCATTATAGAGTATTATGGTAGAGGTGACGCGTTTGGACGGGAAAAAATACTGGATAAATCCGCACCAGGTAGAGTATATGGAGCAGACGCCGGATCTGACGCTGACTATGCTGTCGGGGAAGAAGGTCGTGGTCAGGGAGACTCCTGATGAGATCATAGAGCGGATAGTCGCATACAGGCGGAAGATTGGGATAAACCAAGAATTATAGCCCTAAAAGTATAACTTTAGTTTAAAATCTAAGAAGAATTTACCGACAATAAAAAAAACGGAATAGCGGGAGGCTCCTTCTTTTTATGGATATAGCTACATTAATCGGTTTGCTTGGTGGCGCTGCGGCCATCTTCCTCGGAGTTATTTCAGGCGGAAGCTCCATCATGAACATTATCGATATTCCTTCGGTATTCGTTACGGTGGGAGGATCCTACTTCTCCCTGTGGATTTGTGTCCCTATGTCGGACATCCTTCAGCTGTTCAAGATAGTCGGCCGGACTTTCAAGGTCTACGACTTCGGAGAGGCCGCCATCGTCGAGAATATGGTTTCGCTCAGCGAGAAGGCCCGCCGTGAGGGAATCCTTGCCCTGGAAGAGGGCCTTGATGATCTGGATGACCCCTTCCTGAAGGAAGGACTGCGCCTGATGGTCGACGGTTCGGACGGCAACGTCATTCGTGCCATCCTTGAGAGCGAGATGGCCCAGACTGAGGCCCGTCACATGAAGTATATCAACCTGATGATCCAGTGGGCAGGATTCGGTCCTGGATTCGGAATGATGGGTACGGTTATAGGTCTTATAGGAATGCTTCGTAACTTGGAGGACAAGAGCTCCCTTGGTCCTAACATGGCTACGGCTCTTATCACGACCCTGTACGGTGCGTGGCTGGCCAACTGGTTGTTCGGACCTATGGCCCAGAAGCTGATTGCCCAGAACGCAAACGAGATGAACGCGAAGGATATGGTCATAGAGGGAATTCTTTCCATTCAGGGTGGAGATAACCCCCGCGTCCTTGCACAGAAGCTGCTCACCTACCTCGACCCGAAGACCCGCAAGACGGTCGAGGCCAATGTCCTTAAAGACTAAGGCAGGGGCTAAGCATGGCAAAAAAACAAAAAAAGGATCCGGAAAAGCCGTCCACAGCCTGGCAGGGAACCTACGGAGACATGATTACGCTCATGCTCTGCTTCTTCGTTGCTTTGTATGACCCGACGGAAACAGATGCCGTTCAGATGGCGGCCCTTTCCGCATCCATACAGAACAATAATGCCGGTGGTGGAATTTCTCTGAGCCAGGGGCGTCTGGCTGACATGGGCAACGTCATCTCCTCTCTTCCTTCCTTGGAAAAAGGCAGCCACCTTGGGCCTACGATGAAGAAGGCAATCAGTATTTTTCAGCCTGACATCAAGTCTACCAAGGTAACGGTGACGAGCGATGAGCGTGGAATCGTAATATCTCTCATATCTGATGCTTTCTTTGATCAGGGAAGTGCGGATTTGAACATAGACGAGACCAGGGAAACCTTGATACGGCTTTCCCAGTTTTTCAACGAGGACAAGGTTAAAGACCTCAGGTTCCGGATAGAGGGGCATACGGACAACACGCCCGTTCCCCTTGGCAGCGTGTTCACGAGTAACTGGGAGCTGTCCGCGACCAGGGCGGCTAACGTGCTTCAT
>CAMNGY010000019.1 GCA_946538795.1 uncultured Treponema sp. | reverse complement strand
CCGACATGCTGAAGTCCAGCCCACCGTCCACGGTGCCGCTTCCCCCCGCGTTCGTGTTGCCGAAGGTGTAGCCCCCGTTCGCCGAGAGCGAGAAGGGCTTGTCAGCCTTGCGGGCAAGGGAGTTCAGCTTGTTCGTCCAGACGGCTTTCTCCACGGCGGTGTAGTCCGCCTCGCGGAAGCTTCCGATGTCCAGCCCCTCCACCTTGGGGATGTCGTCGGGCAGCCAGTCCAGCGGGTCTGACCCCGCGTATTCCGTCCCGCACTTTTTTGCGAAAACCTTGATATTCTTCTCCAGGTCGCGCCTGTAGTTTGCGACGTTGTGCTCGTCCGTCCTCACCTTGTTGTCCGCCTGCCGGTACTTGAGCGATGTCGCCGCGTAGCCTTTGACCTTGACTTCCTGGAAGCTCAGCTTGTCGTCCCAGAGCGAGTTCTCCGCGCTCGTCAGCTTGGCGGCGGAATCGAATATGCTTTTCAGCTCCGCGTAGAATGACTGCTCCTGCCTGACAAGGCCGTCCGCCAGTGCCCGCTGAGCCTCCAGCAGGGACCGGTCCGCCTTGAGCAGGGAAATCTTGCGCTCCTCCATGACCCCGGAGTAGAGGTCCACGCTGAGCGACAGGGATGTTGAGGAGTTCTTGTTCTTGCCGTCCGCGAATGAGATGTTGGAAGAGACCCCGAGCTTGGCGTTCCGTGCCGCCGGGTAGCCGACGCTCGCAGACGGGCGCAGGCTGACCGACCCGTCCCCCGCTGTGTTGATGACGACCGAGCCTGACGACAGCTGGACGGCGATTCCGTTCGTTATGCCCGCGGATTTGCGGGACAGCATCCGGTCTTTGAGGGAGAGGGTCAGCTTCTTGACGGCAAGGCTCTCGTTCAGGTAGCCCTGCAGCAGGTCCGCGGTTTTCTCCCGTGCCACCGCAAGCCCCCCTGCAACGATGAGCAGGATGCACGCGACGCTGCGCTTGAGGACGGGCTTGCTTGCGGCAGGGCTGTGGCCGGACATAGGGACATTGTACCGCAAAAATGGCGTTTAGGGTAATAAATTTTGTTATGGAACCTGGAAAACGCTACCTGTGGCTAAACGCTCCGATGGCCGCCTTCAGTTCCATCAGCCCCGGTACAGGAGGAATATCGCGGGGACCTTGCTGATTGCCGCATCCACCTCACCGGCAGGGACTTTCTTCCAGTCGGAGATCCTCCTGGTCCTGGCCCACTCCCGCTCCGTCGTAAGCCCGGCGGCAATGCACAGGCGGGTATCGCCACGGCAGGAGGCCAGAATGGAGGAGAACATTTTCATGTTGCGGTAGGGAGCTTCTATGAAAAGCTGGGTCTGCCCCTCGCCCCAAGCACGGCCCTCCAGTTTGCGTATCCTGGCTGACCGCTCCCCGTCTTTTACCGGCAAGTAGCCGTTGAACGCGAACGACTGGCCGGAAAAACCGCTCGCCATAACCGCCATGATGATGGATGACGGCCCCACGAGAGGTATGACGCGAAGACCCTTTCTCTGGGCCATTTCAACGACTGCGGCCCCAGGATCCGCGACGGCAGGGCAGCCGGCCTCGCTTATGACACCTATACTCTCCCCGGCCTTCTCCAAAGGGTCCAGGTAGCTGGATATGGCAGAAATGTCCGTGTGCTCGTTCAGCTCGCGGAAGGTCAGCGCGTCTATGTCTATGGACTTGTCCACAAGCCTAAGGAAGCGGCGGGCGGACCGGACGTTTTCCACGATGAAGTTCTTTATGGAACGCACGACCTCATGATTGTAGCCGGGAAGAACACGGTTAACGTCCTCCCCTCCCAGGGTGACCGGTATCAGGTACAGGGCTGAATCCACAGGCCACCCCTAGAAGCGGATGTCCAGGACCGTGACGTCGTCCGGCAGGATCGCGGTACCAATCCATTCCTTGACGGTCTTCTCAACCTCTCCCCTGACGTCGGAATCGGCAACGTCATACAGCCTGGTGAAGAAGTCTTTTGCCCTCGCATCCTCGTAACGCTCACCATTTTCATCCTTCATGTCGGTGAAGCCGTCGGAGTACATGCTCAGGTGAATACCAGGGGACAGCTTGTAGGCAGTAAATGGGTGAGTCGCATCCTTGCTTTCCATGCTGGCCATAAGCTGGTCATGCACCTCGCCCATACTGAGCGGGGGCAGCTTGGGGTCTATGGACACGTTGTACACCTTGTCCCCCTGCTTGCGGATCAGATAAGTCGTGGTATGCCCGCAGTTGAAGATGCAGAAATTTTTCTTCTCATAGTCAACGTAGCAGATAGCCGCCGTGATGAAGTTGCCCGGCGGGACGACCCTGGCCAGATACTTGTCCAGCATGGCTATGATATGGACCGGATTTCTGCTCTTATTGCTGGTCGCAAGCAATGCATGGAAGAAGGTGCTGACCGTAACCGTCAGGAGCGATGCCGCGACGTTCTTCCCGGACACGTCAAAGCAGCCGACCAAACTGCACGAGTCCGACAGGCGGTAGATGCTCACCATGTCGCCGCCAAGCTCGTTTGCCATCTGGTTCCAGCAGCAGAAGCGGTAGGGCACGGAAGCAATGACATCATCGTGAGGAAAGAAGCTCTTCTGTATGACGATGGCCTTGGCAAGATCCTGCTCGCGGATTTCCGCCGTCCTGTCCAAGAAGTCGTCGAGCGACACCATGCCAAAAAAGCTCTTGCCGTTGAACACGGGGAAATAGTTTATCTCGTACTTCCTGTTTATGTCGGACACCTTCTTCAGGTTGTTTTCTATATACTCGCGGGCATACAGGATTACGTCAACCTTCTTGATGAACTCTTCTATACCGCTGGACGTGATACGCTTCCACATGCTGCCGGAAACGGAGTCCACCGTCTTCCTGTCTATGAAGCCGACCACATGGTCATACTCCTCCACCGGAATGGCCTGCAGGCTGTCATCTTCCTTGAACAGCTGTATGACCGCATCCAGCGCGAACGAAACCGAGACAGGCTCGGTGTAGCGGGCAATGGAGCCTATCTGCTTGGGGGAAAAGTTCTCGTGCAGCATGGAGCTGAACTCCTCCTCCTTGTTCTGAACCTTTTTCTCCTTCCCCGTAAAAAGGCTCTCGTCAACATCCTCCGATGCCTGCGCGTCCGCAAGATCCTGCGAGAACTCCGACAAATCTATGCTCTCTTCCTCATCCATACTTTTTGATCCTCCCTGTGGCAAATCCCTGTTCCCGCAGGAACGCTAAAATTTGACCTTATCCTTAAGCTCCGGACCAACCATAACCCACCACTGGCTGTCAGCATCGCACCAGTATTTCTTGAACACGGACAGGACAGAGTCCGCATCCAGGTCCAGGACCTGCGCGTTCAGCTTGTCCGAGAACGTCATGTCGTCATAGCTCAGCAGGTTATAGACCAGCTGGCCGGCGACTGCCGCCACAGTCTTCTGTCCCGAATAGGTAGCCACTATGTATGAATTCCTGTAGCTTTCCAGCTCGTCCTTTATGTCCGAGACGACGTACTTGCCGTCCTGCCCCACCGAGTCTATGACTTTGCCCGAGGCCATGTAGTCCCTCGCCTCTTTCGCATACCTGACGAAATTCTCAGTATCAGAAATCTTGAAGATATACTCTCCCCCCGTCGGAGCACGCGAAAGCTGCATCATCGAAGACGGCGTGTAGCAGGCCCCGTAATGCTCGCGAACAACGTTGAACAGTATCGTAGAATAAATTCTGGAGGCAATGACGGCAGGTATGTAATCGGGCGAATCGGCAACAGGCCCGGCGAATACCCTCTGAGCGTAGCCAGTCCCCTGCGCCGACGGATGGGTCAGCACCTGGTTCGTTGACCCTATTTTTGCCGGAGGCACCGCATGGGGCCTGTAGACCTCGGACTTATCCGAGTCCAGCAGGCCCAGGGTATTGTTCAGCTGGGCCACAAGCTTGGACGACGAGATGTTGCCGGAAGCAAACACGAAGATGTTCTCCGCGTTCAGTATTTTCTTGTGCATGGCTTTCATGTTGTCCACCGTGATATTCCCCAAGGAATCGGGCGTGACGGAAGACTGGGACTCGAAAGGATGATTCTTGTAAAGCTCCTTGTAAGCCTTGTAATCCAAAAGCTCCTCCGGGTCGTTGAGCATCCTCTGGACGTTCAGCGAATATCCGTCCATCAGGAGCGAATACAGCTGCCCGTTGAAGTCCGGGTTCACGAAGCCGTCCGTAAGCACGGGGACCATGTCGTAAAGGTATGTGTCTATGGAAGAAAGCGTCAGGTACGAGCCTGCGACCTTGCTGGTCGCAGCTATTGACGACTGGTTGTCAAAGCTTATGGTTTTCCTGGCTGTGTAGTTGTAGTTCACGGAGCTATCGGCCATCATAGAAAAGAGGGCGGACTCCAGTCCAGATGTCTCAGGCGTAAGCCTGTCCACCCCTCCCCTTACGGCTATGCTCACCGTCGCCAGCCTGCTCTTGGAGTCACGCAGCACGTAGACGGGGATGCCGTTCTTGAGCTTGAGGGTTTCCACGTTGCGACTGGAAGAAAGCTTGTAAGAGCTTTTCTTGGCGGCGGAAGGCACGTAGATGTCCTGCTTGTCCGGGACAGCTGTTTCCAGCGCAATCTTCGCAGGATCTGGGGCGTAGCGGCGGTTCTTCCACCAGAAGGCGTTGTCCGCCGAGATGACCTCGTAGCCTTTGGCAGCGAAAGCCTGCCGTGTCTTCTGGTAGACGGCGGGATTCACAAGGACAAGGACAAGGGGATTCTTCCCGGTGACGTACTTGCCGACGAAGGACTGCACGTCTGCCTGCGTGACCTTGCCCATCCTGCTGTTGTAGCTGTAATAAAAGTCCGGCGTTGCCCTGAGCCATGCGCTCCGCACCTGGGCCAATACGCCTTCGGCCGTCTGGGTAGACATGATGTCCGAGTCGGACAGCTTGCGCACAATGTCCTTGACCTTGGCCTGCGTGTACAGGGATGGATCCGCCGCCATGGCGGGAAGAATTTCGTCCTGGACCTTGGCCAGCAGGCGGTCCGTGCGGGCAGGAAGGTTCTTGTCAGGCTCCAGCATGACCGCCCCGAACGAGAACATTCCCATCGCCCTGTTGAAGCTGCCGCCGCCCCAGACGTATGCCGAGTCGGGAATCTCAAGCTCCCCGTCGGCGACCAAGCTCCGGGCAAAGGTTCCGTCGGGGTCGTCCATCAAGTTCTCAAGGTAGTCGGAGGCATACACGTCCTCCAGGTTGTAATCGCTGTCAGGCCCGCGGAAGTAAACCTCCACGTCGGCAAGCTGCTCCGTCATCTTGTCGTACGGCATGACCGCCAGCTGGGGCTTTGAGAAAGGAGCCTGAGCCTGCTGGGCCTGCTTTGCCGGGGCCTTGTTGCCATTGTTGGTCCAGCTGCCCCAGATTTTCTTGGCGAGGGCGTGAACTTCCGCCAGGTTTATGTCGCCTCCGACGAAGAGGGCAGCGTTGCAGGGGATGTAATACTTGCTCTGCATGTCGCGCAGCTGGGCGACCGTCGCGTTCCTGACGACGTCCGAAGAGCCTGCCGCATCACAGCGGTATGGCGCATCGGGGAAAAGCCTGGTGCGCAGGTAGTTGGACAGGATAGTGGATGGGTCGGACTGGCCGCCCTCTATCTCGGAAAGGACGACCTTCTTCTCGCTCTCCAGCTCCTTTTCGTCCATAAGGGGGCTGCGGATGGCGGCGTTCCAGAATGCCAGGCCCCTCTCCAGCTGGTCCTTGGGTATCGTAAAGAAATAGTTCACGCAGTCAGGGCTGGTCGTGCCGTTCCAGCTGGTCACGCCCATGTCGTTTATGGCCTTCTGCACGGAGGCCGCGTCCCGGTACAGCTCGTTGCCCTTGAACATCATGTGCTCGTACAAATGGAAAAGGCCGGCCGTTTCGGGGGTCTGGGTCACTCCTCCCGCCCGGACGGCAATCTCTATGTAAACGAGGGGGACGCTGTGGTTCTCGGACGTAAAGACCTTGAGCCCGTTCTCCAGCGTAAAAGCTTCCACGTTCTTGCCCGAAGACGAGGCAGACTCCCTGTTCACGCTCATGGCCGCAAGCGGTGAGGCAAGCATCATGACGGAAAAAACTAATATAGAAAGAATTTTACCAGAAAAGACTTTATGAGTATACATAGAAACAAGGATATACCTTTCCGGCATAAAAGGCAAGCCGTGAACCGGCCGGGGCGGTCATCAGGGAGCTTCCTTGCGACAAGGGTTCTTGACAAGTATACTTTGCACGTATATGATACGGATACGCACAGTATACTTGGCACAAAAATCAAAGCACGGAGGATCTTCATGACTTTACGGCAGTTCAGGCGCTTCACGCTGACAATTTCACTGCTGGCCTTTCCGGTCACAATCTGGTACTTCTCGCCATACCTCATCCTCATGGCGACCATGCGGCACATCATCAACGGGAGCTTCATCGTCTTTACCCTGATGTTCCTTCTGGGCATCTTCTTCGGCAGGCTCTGGTGCGGCTATTTCTGCCCGACCGGAGGGATGTCCGAATGTTTCGCGCAGTTCTCGCCCAAGGAGCCCAAACAGGGCTGGCGGAACTACATAAAATACGGAATCTGGATCGTGTGGCTTTCCGGCGTGATTGTCTGCCACGCGCTGGGGAAAGGCGATTATACGGTACAGCCGTTTTTCATGACCGACCACGGCATCTCGATCTCAAACATCTACAGCTTCATCATCTACTACGGCATCGTCCTGCTCTTTTTGATTCCGGCAATAGTCCACGGGAAACGGGCGACCTGCCACTACATCTGCTGGATGGCCCCCTTCATGGTCACCAGCTGTAAGCTGGGACGGCTGCTTCATGTGCCGCAGCTTCGCATACGGGCAAAAAAAGAAGCTTGCATTTCCTGCGGGAAATGCCGGACGGCCTGCCCGATGAGCCTGGACGTTCCGGCCCTCGTGAAAGCGGGCGGAATCCGAAGCGCGGAATGCATCCTGTGCGGGGATTGCGCGTCCGCCTGCGGCAAAGGCGTACTGGGGTATAGATTTGGAGGCGGGAAAGCGGAGGTGAGCAGATGACGAAGGATGAGATTCTTCAGAAAAGCCGGGACGAGAACGGCGGCAAGGACATTGGGGACCTTGACGTGCAGAGGACTGCGGCACGGGTCGCATACTTCGGCTCCCTGGGCCTCTGCCTGCTGGTCTCGCTGCTCAGCTGGATTTTCACGCAGCGGGTGAGCGTGCAGTGCTGGATCGTATTCTTCGGCATGATATGCATTGCGTTCTTCGTCAAGTTCTTCAAGCTCAGGAAACTGCACGAGCTGTTCGTCGCGCTCGGCTACCTTGCGATACTGCTGCTGCTCGTGACCGCATTCGTCCTGGAGCTTACGGGGAAACTCGGCGGCCTTTCGGCAGGGGCAGAGCCATGAACGAGTCCCTTGTGCTCAGGAACCACCTGAAAGAGATTCGGGCGGAAAAGAAGCTGTCCCAGGCCGACCTGGCCCAGATGGTCGGCGTCTCGCGGAACACGATAAGCTCCATAGAGACCGGGCAGTTCTGCCCGACCGCCAAGCTCGCCCTGATTCTCTGCGTCGCCCTGGACAAGAAGTTTGAGGATTTGTTCTACTTCTGAACGGACGGCAGCTGGCAGAAGCTCCGAAGGTTTGCCACCCGCCCGCAACATGTCCTCAAGCACTAGAAATCATGACGGAATTGTTGTAGATTTATATATGGGTTAAGGTCTTGCTTTATGATGGTTAAATGCAGATCAGAGGTGCAAAAATGAGTTATGAAGCTGTGTTAACGCAGGTCAGAGCCGTACCAGAGGCATGTCTAGACGAAATCTCAAACTACATTGATTATGTGGTCTACCGCTATGAAAAGCAGGAGCGGGAAGTTTCCAAGTCTCAGGGCAATCTTTCAAAGTATTTTGGTCTGATGGACTTGGGCGACGGCCTTGCAATTCAAAAGGAAATGCGCGATGAATGGAATTGACTTTATCGCTGACACAAATGCGGTAATCTATCTTTTGTCGGGCAAGCCGTATATGCGGCCTTATAGTGATGCAAGGCTCGGTGTTTCCGTCATCACGGAAAAGGGATTCTGTAAAATCACAGAACTTGCCCTTCGCCTTCTTGAACCAGTTGCGCAGTAGGGCCTGCCCGGACGGCAGTTCCGCAAATTTGTCACCCCGCCAGCAACTTCATTTCACGGCAATCCACGCCTTAAAGTCAAGGAAAAAATGCAGTTGCAGGCACATTATTCGGTCGAACAGGGGCCTTTGTCGCGAACTACTGTTCCGCGGCAGGTCACCCACGGGCTGCCAGTTTTTTTGCCTTATCCTCCGATTTTCGCTATATTGAGAGGCAGATGCGGGTCCGGAGCACGCGCCGTGCGATGCGCAGGGACCAAAGCCGTCGCTCCGCCCCCGCACGGCCGGGCAACTATGTCCGGACCAGGAGGAACAAATCATGAACTATGACCAGATGACGCTCAAAACCCAGGACGCAATACAGGAAGCAGGAAAGCTCGCCATGCAGAAAAGCTCCAGCGAGATCGGCAACGAACACCTGCTGACCGCCATGCTCCGCCAGAAGGACGGAACGATACCCCCGCTCGTCGAGCGGATAGGCGTGCAGCCTGAGACTTTGCTCTCGGAGCTCGACCAGCTGATAGACCAGTACCCGACCGTATCGGGCAACACGCAGATGACGCTCTCCAGCGAGGCCCAGAGGACTCTAGCCCTTGCGGAAAAAGAGATGGAATCCCTCAAGGACCTCTATCTTTCCACCGAGCATCTCTTCCTCGCGATGACGGAGGCCAAGGACAAGACCGGCGACTTGCTGCGCTCCCACGGCTGCGGCAGGAAGGCAACGATGGAGGCCCTCAAGGCCGTCCGCGGAAACCAGACTGTGGACAGCCAGGACCCCGAGGCCAAGATGCGCTCACTGGAAAAGTACTGCACTGACCTGACTGCCCGCGCCCGCCTGGACAAGATAGATCCCGTAATCGGGCGTGACGAGGAAATCCGCCGCGTCATGCAGGTGCTCTCCCGCCGCACCAAGAACAACCCCGTCCTCATAGGGGAGCCGGGTGTGGGCAAGACCGCCATAGTTGAGGGACTGGCAAGAAGAATCGCCTCGGGGGACGTGCCGGAAAGCCTGAAGAACAAGCGCCTGCTTGCGCTGGACATGGGGCAGCTGGTCGCCGGAGCAAAGTTCCGCGGGGAATTCGAGGAGAGGCTCAAGGCCGTCATCACCGAAATCGTAAAGAGCGAGGGGCAGATAATTCTCTTCATTGACGAGCTTCACACGATTGTGGGCGCGGGCGCGGCGGAGGGCAGCATGGACGCGTCCAACCTGCTCAAGCCCGCCCTGTCGCGAGGGGAGCTGCACGTCATCGGCGCGACGACGCTGGACGAGTACCGCAAGTACATCGAGAAGGATGCGGCCCTTGAGCGGAGGTTCCAGCAGGTCTACTGCGCGGAGCCAGACGTGGAGGCGACGATAGCAATCCTGCGCGGCCTGCGCGACAAGTACGAGATACACCATGGGGTAAAGATAAACGACGAGGCCCTGGTCGCCGCCGCAACGCTCTCAAACCGCTACATCACCAACCGCTTCATGCCGGACAAGGCGATTGACCTCGTGGACGAGGCAGCAAGCCGGCTCAAGATGGAGATAGAGAGCCAGCCCGTGGAGCTGGACCGCCTGGAGCGCAAGCTGCTCCAGCTGCAGATAGAGA
>CAMNGY010000018.1 GCA_946538795.1 uncultured Treponema sp. | reverse complement strand
TCTTGTCCTTTATCCTGGCATCCTCCTCGCCGTCGGCGTATGAGCAAGCCCCCAGCGCAAAATACCGGGAATAACATTCTTTGAGCGAAGGCGTGGAATCCCTGCAACTTTCGGGAAGCCTCTGCGCCGGGGCCATAAGCGGACAGGTCAAAAACATGACGGAAAGCATAAAGCTCAGGATATGCTTTTTCATGGAACAACATTTTAGCAAAATGACAAACCCATGTAAAGCCAAAGCTGTCAAGGCAAAGCACAGGCTCTGCCTTGACATGATGCTATGGAAGCCTGTATAGTCTCATCAGGCAACAGTTGTTGCACAACCTGCATAACTACGGAAGGAATGCATGCCGCCACGGACCAAGTTCAGCAAAGAAGAAATCGTACAGGCCGCCGTCAGGATTACCCGGAAAAAGGGAATCGACGGGCTGACCGCGCGGGAGCTCGGCGCGGAGCTGGGGGTGTCGTCCCGGCCCATCTTTACCTGGTTTGATTCCATGGAGCAGCTGAAGGCGGCTGTCTACGATGTTGCCAAAGGAATCTACAAACAGTATGTGGAAGGAGGGCTTGCGGGTCCGGTTCCCTTCCTTGGCGTAGGGATGCAGTACGTCAGGTTCGCGAAGGAGGAGCCTGAGCTGTACAAGCTTCTCTTCCTGAGCAAGCCCCGGGTGGCAGACGGAGGGGCGATGTCCGCGCTCGCCTTCTCGCAGGACCTGGTGCGGGACTCTCTCATGCGCATTTACAACATGGACGGCAAGACGGCGGACAAGTATTTCCGTGACCTCTGGCTGGTGGCGTTCAGCTTCGCAACGCTGATTGTCACCAATGACTGCCCCTACACTGACGAGGAGATGAGCGGGATGTTCACCGAGATAAGCCTTTCCGTCTGCAAGGCATACAAGGAAGTGCCGGGGCTGGCAGAAGGCACGTTCGACCGTGATGCGGTCTTTACGGAGCTGGTCAGGAAGTAAGGGTTGTTATACGCGACCGAGCATGATTTCACAAATGTGAAAAAGCATTGCTTTTAAGAGGAGTGATTGGATGGAAAAGCGGGTAATGCGGAATTACGTGATTACTGCGTATCTGGTGTTCTGGCTGATGGTGCTGGGACTATGCGGGACTGCGAGCATGGTCTTCCATGCGCCGCCTGTCGTCATGCGGATTCTCTCAAATATATGCGCATGGTCACCGACGATTGTGCTGCTTGCGGGGTTCAAGTATTTCCGCAAGGCCAGTTCCTCACGCAGCATACGGGACTTTTACAAAAAGGCTTTCGGCGGAAAAATCAGCATCGCGACGCTTTTGCTTGCCGCCCTCATCACGCTCTGTGCGACTCTAGTCACCGTGCTGATTCTGTCGCTGGTTCAGGTAAAAGCTTTCGGCTCCTACTGGAACCTTGGGGTATACCCCTTCTGGGCCTCATTCCTGTTTTCCGTGACCACAGGGCCGACGGGCGAAGAGTCGGGCTGGCGCGGCTATGTCCGCCCCTACCTGAACGCGCGGTACCGCTTTTTTGCCGCGTCAATCATGCAGGGGGTAATCTGGGCCTTCTGGCATACGGTCCTCTGGTTCGTTGATTCGGACTTTATGGGCCTGCAGATGATTCCGTACGTACTGGCAAACGTGATTGTGATGAGTGGACTCTGCTTCATCATGAACTTTTTTATGGAAAAGCACGACAACCTTGTCTACGGAATTGTGGTTCATTTCTGCTTCAATTTCCTCTACTGCTTTTTGCAGGTTGATATTCTCTTCTATATAGTACTGTCCGCCGTGTACATCGTGATAATTGCGCTGCTGTGCCTTTTGAAGAGGAACAGGGCGGGGACGGCATTCAAAACAGAAGCGGGAGGTGCACAATGAAAAATCGATTTGAGACGGAACGCCTCCTTTTGCGCCCTTGGGAAGAAAGCGACGCGGAAAGCCTCTACGAATATGCGCAGGATCCCGCAGTCGGCCCGATAGCCGGCTGGCCGCCCCACAAGAGCGCTCAGGAAAGCCTGGATGTCATCAGGAACGTTCTGAACGGCCCGGAGTCATACGCCGTATGCCTGAAAGAAGACGGCAAGGCGATCGGCGCGATAGAGCTCAAGCTGAAGGGCCATACCGACCTGACCGAGCGCGACGACGAGTGCGAGCTGGGCTACTGGCTGGGAAAGCCCTTCTGGGGGCGGGGCCTCATGCCGGAGGCGGCGAGGGAACTGCTGCGCCATGCCTTTGAGGACTGTGGCATGAAGAAAGTCTGGTGCGGCTACTATGACGGCAACGCGAAGTCCGCCCGCGTGCAGGAAAAATGCGGCTTTGCCTACCAGCGGACGGACAAAGACGTTGACGTGCCGCTCATGCACGAAAAGCGGACGGCGCACGTGAGCTGCCTCACGAAGGAGCAGTACCTGAAACAGTTCATCGCATACTGCGGCCTTGACTGCGCTCAGTGCGATGCCCGCATTGCGACGGTAAACAATGACGACGAGCTTCGCGTCAAGGTCGCCAATGAATGGTCCGAGCTGAACGGCGTGGACATTACGAGCGACATGATACACTGCGTTGGCTGCCGGATAGAAGGGGTAAAAACGCCTTACTGCCAGTCCCTCTGCCCGATACGCCAGTGCGCCCGGGGCAAAGGCTTCAAGATTTGCAGTGACTGTGACGACATGGACAGCTGCGAAAAAGTCGGCGCGATTATCGGGAACAATGCGCTTGCACTGGACAACCTGAAGGGCTATTGACTATTGATATGAAAGAACGCTTCAAATTCAACACCGTAGGGCTTTTTACCCGCGACAACAGGGCGACGGTCGAATTCTACACAAAGGCATTCGGCTTTAGCTGCAACTGGGACGGCATACAGCCGAACGTGGAGATGTTCCTGGGCGGCATGAGGATAATCCTCTTTCCCCGCCCGGACTTTGAGAAGATGACTTCCCGCAGCTACCAGTACCCGGAGGGCTTCAACGGCACGATGGAACTGGCACTTGACGTCCCCTGCTACGCCGACGTGGACAGGGAATACCAGAACGCGCTCGACAAGGGGGCAAAGTCCGTCCTTCCGCCGACGACGGAACCCTGGGGCCAGCGCACCTGCTACGTGGCTGACCCGGACGGCAACCTCATCGAGATAGGCTCGTTCACCAAGGAGCTTGGGTAAGACATGGATTTGCACAGAATCGAAAAATTCATCGGCAGGTATTACTGCGATTTAAAGACCGAGGACTTCGTGGCCGGTGCGCAGAAAGCGTGAGGAGTGAATATATGGAAGGGAACAGGAACTGCAGATTGAGCTACCGGCCCGCGTCCGAAAGCGACCTGGACGAAATCTTTGCCCTCGTCAAGGCCGCCATCGCGGTGATGGACAGGCAGGGAATTCCCCAGTGGGATGAAGTCTACCCCGCCCGCGGGGATTTGCTTCGCGACATACAGGCGGCATCCCTTTTTGTCGGGGAGACGGCCTCTGCGGGCGACGGTGCGGCCCGGGGCGAAAAGCGGATCGCGGTCATCTACGTGCTGAACACGGAATGCTACGAGGGCTACGAGAACGCCGCCTGGCAGTGCAGTGACGGGTTCCGCGTGATTCACCGCCTCTGCGTCCACCCCGATTTCCAGCATCAGGGAATCGCAAGGCAGACGCTTTCCCACATAGAGCAGGAGGCCGTCAGGCTCGGAGCGACAAGCCTCCGCCTTGACACATTCAGCCTGAACCCCTATTCGCTCAGGCTGTACGAGCACGCGGGCTACCGCAAGACCGGCGAAGCCCAGTGGCGCAAGGGGCTTTTCTACCTGATGGAAAAAGTGCTGGTGAATTGATTATATGACTGACAAAATGCAATTCGGCATGCCGACGCTCATCGAGAACAGGACGCTTGCGGACAACATCGCCCTGTGCTCACGGCTGGGCCTGCGCTTCATTGAGCTGAACATGAACTTCCCGGAATATCAGCTGGAGCAGCTTGAGGATACGGACTTTCTCATACAGGCCGCGGAGAAGCAGGGCCTGTATTACACGATACACCTTGACGAGAACCTCAACATCGCGGACTTCAACCCCCTCGTGACGGACGCATACCTTGAGACCGTACGGCGGACGATAGGGGCCGCAAAGAAGCTCGTCTGCCTGCGGGACAGGTTCGGAGACAAAAGCCAGCCGCTCACGGTGAACATGCACATGAACCACGGCATCTACATCACGCTCCCCGACCGGAAAGTCCGGATGTACGAGCGCGACTTCGACAGCTACATGGACTCTTTCAAAGTTTTCCGGCAAAAGTGCGCGGACTGGATCGGGGATGCGGACGTACGGGTCGTCGTGGAGAACACGGACGGCTTCAGGGACTACGAGAAGAAAGCGATGGAATACCTGCTTGAAAGCCCCTGCTTCGGCCTGACCTGGGACATCGGGCACTCCAAGGCGGTCGGGGAATCGGACGTGCCCTTCATCATGGCGCACAAGGAAAAGCTCTGCCACTTCCACATACACGACGGCTCCGAAAAACCGCCTAGGAACCACCTTGCTCTCGGCGACGGCGAGATTGACCTTGCAGCCCGGCTCAAGCTGGCGGAAGAGCGGAACGCGCGCTGCGTGCTTGAGACCAAGACGATTGCCGCGCTGGAGAAGTCCGTCGCGTATCTGAAGGGCGTGCAGCTGCAAAAGTAACCGGCTGTGGAGCCGGATCAAAACACGTGAGACAAACACAGGAGCGTATGGTATGAAAGACAATGCGGACGTGTACCTGTTCGGGCAGGTGCTGGGGACTCATTCATTCCTGCTCAGGGACGGCTTCCTTGAGCCTGACGAGTATGCCGAAATCAAGGAGCAGTACTTCCTGCCTGGCGGTGAGACCGGGACGGCGGCGACGGTGCTGGACTCGCTCGGCGTTTCCGTGCGGATGGACGGAACCTGGATCGGGACGGAAGTCGCCCCCATGCTCAAGGAATTCTACGCGGGCAGGAAGGTGGACCTGTCGTCCCTGCACTTCATGGAAGACGACAAGGGAATCATGGATTACGTCGTCATCGCTGGTCTGGTCCGCTCCCCGATGGGAAGGTTCCAGACCCTGTTCGCGTCCGGCAAACGCTGGTGGAATGTCCCCCGGGAGGAGGACATAGCGGGCTGCCGGGTCTGTGCGATAGATCCCTTCTTCAAGGACGAAACGCTCCTTGCCGCGGACTTGTGCCGGAAGCACAAGATACCCTACGTGACGATAGACAGCCCGCACGACTCGCCCCTGCATAAAAACGCCGCCGTCAACGTCGTGTCAAAAGAATGTACCGGCGAGCATTACAAGGGAATGCCCGCCGAAGAGATTATGGAGCTGATGCGGCAGGAGACGGACGGCCTCACGATCATAACCCGGGGCGGGGACGAGATGCTCTACGCGCGGCGGGGCGGTGAGATTCACCGCATGAAGCCTTTTGCAGTACCGGTCAGAAGCACGCTCGGTGCGGGCGACACCTTCAAGGCGGGCTGCGTGTACGGCCTGCTGTACGGCATGGGTGACGATGAGCTGGTGCGCTTTGCGAGCGCGTGTTCCGCCATCGCGATTTCCCGCTTTCCCCTGCCCCTGAACCCGCCGCGCCTGGACGAGGTGCAGGCGCTGATAAGGAAAAAGCAGGCCTGAGCCTGAAAGACGTGAAAGCCTTGTCCTTGACTTTTTATCCCGTGTACCATAGGATATATGCATGAAATTCCTGATCCTGAATGGCAGTCCGCGGAAAAACGGCAAGGTCTCGCACATCCTTCATCAGATTGAAGAAACTGTTATTGCGGCCGGCGATGAGGCCTGTTTTTACGATGTCTCCGCCCTTGCGTTCAAGCCCTGTGCAGGCTGTATGGCCTGCCGCTCAAGCGGAACCTGCGTGTTTCCTCAGGACGATGCGCATACGATTGCCCGGATGATACAGGAATGCGACGGCATCATCGTAGGCTCGCCAGTCTACTGGGGCAACGTGAACGGACAGCTCAAATGCCTGTTTGACCGTGTTGTCGCCGTGATGATGGGGGAGTCGCCGCGCGGAATTCCCATCCCGCTCCACAAAGGCAAAAAAGCCGTGATAGTCACAAGCTGTACCACGCCGTTTCCCTTCAACATCCTTGCCGGGCAGACGACAAAGGCCGAGCATGCGCTCAAGGAAATCCTCTCGTATTCGGGATTCAAAGTCCGTGCGAAAATCCGGCTTGCAGGAACAAAGGGAATGAAAGAGATTCCTGAGCGGATTTGCAATGCCGCAAAAAAAGCCGCCGCGGGTCTCCGCTAGATTTCCGGTCTTGCATGGACTTTGGAGTGAGATGTCAGCATGGAAAGAAAAAAACGAATCATGGCAGTCCTGCTGCTTGTGCTGTGTCTCGGTGCGGCAATGCTGTTCCTGTTTCCCCCGAGCTCCGGGAGACTGCCGGAGATTGAAGGGGAAAACGCTGTTTCGGAGAAGCTGACGGTACAGGCGGACGGCTCCGGCCTCGGCGCAATCATCCTCTCCAAGGACAGCGACAACCCCGTCCTCCTTGTCTGCGGGGGAGGTCCGGGCATACCGCAGTACCTGATAGAATCCATGCTCGGTTCCCCGCTGACCGACGTGTTCACCGTCTGCTACTGGGATTACCGGGGTACCGGCCTGTCCTATAGCAATGCCATCAGCAGCGTCGGGATGACGACGGAAAAATTCATCGGCGATACCCTGCGCATGACGGATTACCTTGCATGCGCGAATGGCCTTCTGCAAGGGCGCGCTGGAGGAAGAAATCGAATTCTTTCAGGAACTGGGGTGAGGATAACAGCGAAAAAAGCGCATGCAGTTAGCTTGAAAGGAATTCAATCCTTCCCTCCTGCTATCATCTTCACGAGCGCGTCGATAGCCTTGCTGAGGCTCTTGCCCTTGTAAACCAGCAGCTGCGAGTAAATCGGAAAGTCAGCCCCCTTCCAGTCGAGTGTCACCAGCTTCCGCGCCTTCAGCTCCGCACGGGCGGCCATTTCCGGCATGAAGGCGACCCCGAGCTGGCTTGCCGCGAACTGCTTCAATATTTCCTTGCTGCTCGTTTCCAGCGCGACGGTGGGGACGACCGCATGTTTTTTCAGGTCCTCCAGAAGCATCGCGCGGAAGCTGCAGCTGTGCGAGGTCAGAAGGAGCGGCACGCCCTGCAGGTCCTTTTCGGCAACGCCGCTTTTTCCGGCGAGCGGATCGGCGGGGCTTGCGAAGAAGGCGAGGAACTCCCGCTTTTTCTCAATGAGGGTCAGCTCCGGGTTCTCTATGAGCGGGTTGAGCGTATACACCAGGTCGAGCGCACCGTTTTTGAGCATGGCGGGTATCGTCTCGTGGGTGATGAACTGAATCTGGATATCCACCTTGGGGTATCTCTTCCGGTATTTCAAAAGCAGCTTCGGGAACTTGTCATAGCACAATGATTCCGAGACACCGAGCTTTATGATTCCCGCAGGCTCCTTGGAGGAAGGCACTTCCAGAAAGATTTCCCGCTTGAGCTGGAGCATCTTTTCCGCATAGACGCACAGCTTCTCGCCTTCCGCCGTCAGCACGACGGACTTCCCAAGCCGCTCAAAGAGGAGGCAGCCGAGCTCGTCCTCCAGCTGCTTGATCTGGGTGGTCACCGTTGACTGCGCGTAGCCCAGGATGTTCCCGGCAGCCGTGAAGTTCTTTGTCTCCGCAATCTTAAGGAAGGTTTCTAACTGGAAAATATTCACGCCCGCCTCCTGCCGGCAAATCCGCCGTGCCGCATCCGTTATGTATCATCAAAATTTATGATGATTCAGTTCAAATCTTTCAATTTGACTAATCGCCCTTCGCCCGCTATCATACAGGAAACAAAGGGGAACTTCAAGGCGTATGAGCGTGACTGCAAGCAACTTGACCAAAAACTACAGGCTGAGGCGGAAGGTCTACAAGACCGCCGTGAACGGCATTTCATTCACGATACCGGACGGGGAAATCGTCGGATTCGTCGGCCCGAACGGGGCGGGCAAGTCCACGACGATAAAGATGCTCACGGGCATCCTGACCCCGGACGCGGGGTGCGTTTCCATAAACGGCATGAGCTATCCCAGGGACCGCAGGAAAATCATGCTTAAAATCGGAATCGTCTTCGGGCAGAAGAGCGTCCTCTGCTGGGACATCCCCGTGCTGGACACGCTGCGACTCTTCAAGGACATGTACGGCGTTCCCGACACGGTGTACCGGAAGAACATGGAGCTCTTCTCGGACATACTCGGGCTTGACGAGTTCATCGGGCAGCCGCCCCGCCTTTTGAGCCTGGGCCAGCGGATGAAGGCTGACCTCGCCGCCTCGCTCCTGCACAATCCCGACGTCCTCTTCCTTGACGAGCCGACGATCGGAATCGACGTGCTTTCCAAGGAGCGGATACGGAATTTCATCCTCGCGGTGAACCGCGAGCGGCACACGACGGTCATCCTCACGACCCACGACGTTTCCGACATCGAAACCCTGTGCGAGAAAATGCTGATTGTCGACAAAGGCATCCTGCTGTACGACGGAAGCCTCTGTGCCCTGAAGGAGCGCTACCGGACGACGGACCTTGAGGACATCATCAAGCAGATTTACCAGAACGGAATGGCAGGGCCAGAGGAGGATGCCTGTGCGGAAGTATCTTGACTATATGCTTATCGGAATAAAGGAACACCTCGCGTACCGAAGCTCTGTCTGGGCGACATTCCTGTCCCGGATAGTCTACCTGTACATGCAGTTCTGCCTGTGGACCGCGCTCTTCTCCTCTCAGGCACATGCGGGCCTTGCGATGGGCAGGGAGGACACGCTCCGCTATGTGATCGTGGCGACGATTATCTCCACGTTCATCGAGTGCGACGCGGTACAGTGGATAAACAGTCAGATTCAGAGCGGGGACATCGCCGTGCAGCTAATCCGGCCCATAGGCTTCGGCGCGATGGTATTCGCAAGGCACGCCGGTAAGAGCGCGGTACGGCTCATTTTGTACGGCATACCCCTCGCGGTCATTTCCGCGCTCTTTTTCAGGATGCCGCTTGCCGTCCGTCCGCAGCTGCCGTTCGCACTTGCTTCCGTGCTGCTCGCGTATCTGATACAGTTTTTGTATTCGCTGATACTCGGGCTCATGGCCTTCTGGCTCATCGTGACCTGGCCGCTGAACATGCTCCTGGGCGCAGTCTACAAGCTCCTTTCCGGCTCGTGGATTCCCGCCGCGATGTTCCCGGATGCCCTCAGGAAGCTGAACGCATTCCTCCCGTTCAGGGCAATCTACGAGATTCCCGTGAGCATCATCACGCTTCCGATGGACGGGAAGCGCATCGCCGGGAAGCTTGCGGTGCAGGTCTTCTGGCTCGCTTTTCTGTTCATCCTGATGAAAGTGACGTGGAAAACCGGAACAAAGAAACTCGTCGTCCAGGGAGGCTGAGCATGAACCTGTTCAAAATATACCGCCATTTCGTCGCGATATACGTGAAGGGGAAGATGGCATACCACGGCGTGCTCCTGTTCGAGCTGGTCGCCAACACGATCCTCATCGGCGTGTACTTCGCGGGCTTCATGGTCGTCTTCCATAACTTCGGGAGCATCGCCGGATGGAGCAAATATGAGGTCCTCTTCATGTTCACGACAAGCTGGGTCAGCTACAGCTTCAGCTGCTTTTTCTTCTGGAGCCCGATGAAGGACATGGGCGAGCTTGTGCGGACGGGGAAATTCGACCTGTACCTGACCCGGCCCCTGCCGCCCCTCCTGTACATGGTCCTGCAGCAGTTCCAGTACACCTTCATACCCCGCCTCGTCTTTTCGCTGGGCTTCTGGCTCTACAGCATGGAAAGACTGCAGATTGCCTGGAGTATTCCGTCGCTGCTGCTCTATGCGCTGAACATGCTCTCCGCCTTCGTGATATTCTCCGCCATCACGGTTTTCACGGGCACGGTGAGCTTCTGGACCGTCAGGAGCGAGGAAATCGTCTCGCTCCTGACGAACAACAACTACGGGCTCAAGAACTACACGGACTACCCGCTGCCGATTTACTCCA
>CAMNGY010000017.1 GCA_946538795.1 uncultured Treponema sp. | reverse complement strand
TTTCTAAGGGCGGAGAAACGAAGCACGATTGGTACATCATCGATGCATCTGGAAAGACCCTGGGACGCGTTGCCGCAGTCATTGCCGCAACCGTCCGCGGAAAGAACAAGCCTACTTACACCCCGAATGAGGAGTGCGGTGACTACGTTGTCGTGATAAATGCAGACAAGGTTGTCGTAAGCGGAAACAAGGAAAAGGATATGCTTTACCGCCATTATACAGGGTATGTTGGTGGCCTCAAGAGTGAGTCATTTGGATCTCTGCTTGCTCGCAAGCCGACCGAGCCTCTCAGGAAGACTGTATGGGGAATGTTGCCGCACAACCGCTTGGGGCGCAAACTCGTGAACTACATCAAGATTTACGCTGGTAGCGAGCATCCCCATGTCGCCCAGAATCCCAAGCCTCTGGAAGTTTGAGTTAAAAGGAGTTTACCGTGATAACGAACATAGCTATTGGAACTGGTAGAAGGAAGACCGCTGTTGCCCGCGTTTTTCTGCGCGAGGGAAGCGGAAAGATTGTCGTGAACGGAAAGGACGTGAAGGAGTATTTCCCGACTGATGAGGAAGTCCGCCTTGTCCATCAGCCACTCCTTGTGACCTCGAATGACACGAAGTTTGATATACTGATTAATGTTTCTGGTGGAGGATTGAACGGTCAGGCAGCGGCTTGTTTGCATGGCATTTCTCGTGCTCTGACTCAGGTTGATCCCAACTGTCGCACGGCTCTCAAGGCCAATGGTTATCTGACGCGCGATTCCCGTATGGTTGAGCGCAAGAAGTATGGTCAGAGGGGTGCCCGTAGGCGCTTCCAGTTCAGCAAGCGCTAAAACTTGCTTTTTGCATGACAATAAGCGAAATAGAGCAGACTTCACCCGGTGTGTGGAAGATAACGCCGCTGGGTGGGTCTGCCTTTTTTTTGCGGGAAGAATATCTTTCTTGTGTTTCCGCTGACATGCTCGAATCAGCTTGCTCCAGTTTTTCCGCCCTTGAGGGGGCCGCAGCAGAATTCACGGATGAGCAGTATGGGGACTTGATTTCCGCAGCCCTGGCATATTCTGCTGAGACTTTGGCCATGTCCTACCTGGCACGGGCGGAGCAGTGCCGTTCATCTTTATCTGCTAAGCTTTTCAAGAAAGGTCTTGACTGGGAGTATATACAGTCGGCCTTGGATTACTTGGAAGACAAGGGGTTTTTGAACGACAGGAGGTTTGCTGGAGCTTGGCTTAGAAGCCGTGCCATAGATCATGCCGAAGGAAGGCTGCGCCTTGCAGGAGAACTTGCTGCCCGGGGAATAAGCCGGGAGGATGCAGGTGCTGCGCTGGATGAATTTTTCAGCGAAAACGATGAGGATGCTTTATGCCGGAAAGCCTTGGAGCGAAGTCTGCGCTCCTGCAAGGATACTGAGAAAATCATACGCTCATTGATGCGCAAAGGCTTTACATCCTCGCAAATTCGTAAGGTAATGGAAAGATCTTGAAATGGTGGTCTGGGAGCTGAGCTGCTCGGAGGAAAGCTTCTGGGCCGCCCCGTTAGGAGCGTAGTATGCATAATGCGCCATTCCTCCGGGGTATAATAATCCGTCTCTAAATTTTTCGGTTGGCGGCTATCAGGGCCAGCCGCTTTTCCACTTGGCCCCGCGAAGTCAGGCTGTCGGTAGGCGTATTCAGGCAATAGTCCACCATTCGGTCTACTGTGCTTTCTGCTACGTGCATACGGGTGTCGCTTGAGGCATAGTAAATCAATAGCCGGCCGTCGTCGTCAGCAATCGCTCCGTTTGTGAATACAACGTTGCTCACGTCTCCTAACCTTTCGTCACCTTCCGGGGCAATCAGGTAGCCGGAGGGGCTTGCAATTACTTTTGTCGGGTCAGTTAAACTGGTCATAAAGGCGTATATGACATATCGCAGTCCTGCGGCAGTGTTCCGCACTCCGTGTGCTATGAAGAGCCAGCCTTTGCTTGTCTTTATTGGAACAGCCCCGCCACCATTCTTGACTTCCTTTATTGTGTGATATACCTTTGGGTCGATTATTTTCTCGTCCTTGACTTCTGGATTCTCCATGCTGTCGCTGAATCCAGCGCAGATGCCTCCCCCAGAGCCTGTTTCTATGAATCCGTCTTGCGGGCGCGTGTAAAGGAGATACTTCCCGTTCACGAATTCAGGATGCAGAACGACGTTCCTTTGCTGGCTGCTTTTGCTCTTAAGGTCGGGAAGCCTCTCCCAAGTTACCAAATCTTTTGTCCTGACTATGCCTGCCGCTGCCGTTGCTGAAGATGTGTCCCCGGCTGGGGCTGACTTGTCTTTCCTTTCGCTGCAAAACACGCCGTAAATCCAGCCGTCCTCATGCCGGGTCAG
Organism: uncultured Treponema sp.; assembly: GCA_946538795.1. Classification (GTDB taxonomy): domain Bacteria; phylum Spirochaetota; class Spirochaetia; order Treponematales; family Treponemataceae; genus Treponema_D. The sequence goes on along the minus strand of CAMNGY010000017.1, from coordinate 7,933 downwards.
CCTCATATCATATACGTTTACGTCTTCCTCTTTTGTTTGGGGAAGGAGGATGGGAAGTCCCTTGAACTCAAAGTTATCCACTCCGTTGGGGCTTTCGGCTACGGCGAAGAATGACTTGCGGTCAACACCTTCGATGCGGACGATCAGGCAGTATTTATCACCCATCTTTATCGCTCCGGCGTTGAAGGCTGCGTTTATCCCCATACGCTCCATCAGGTATGGGTTTGTTTTTTTGTTCAGATCGTATCTCCAGTCAAGTGGCGTGTGGGCGGCTGTTATGACCGGGTTCCTGTAGCGCAGAAAAATGCCGTTGCCAGGATAAACCGGGGAGTTCGGCATCCGTATTAGGGCGTCATGCTCAGTCTGGAGCATGGCAAGCCTGTCTTCAAAGTTTTGCATCATCATGGCTTGATTTTAGTGTAATTCAGTTAAATTGTAAAGTAAAATTATTTGTTTAGTTAAAAATGCGGGGACTGAATCCCATGCTTGTGCCTGCTTCCTCGGCCATTACCTGCTGCCCGCTCTTTACTCCTCTTCCAAGGCATACTGTCCCGGCTAAGCCTGGAGTACTGGTCTTTCTTCTCCCGCTTTCTCGCTGCAAAGTGCGCTGATGACAGGACGTCCTAGCAGGACAGTATCAACCCCATGACTGGCGGCTTTTTTCATCTGCGCAGTCAGTCGTATGCCTCCGTCAATCCACAGTTTGTGGCAGTTCGCGCGGCGAATGGATGCATTTTCCTCCAGGAAATTTGCCGTACTTCCTTCCCTGGTTTCTACTCGGCCGCCGTGGTTGGAAATGTAGACAATGTCGGGTTTGACTTCTTTGACGGTCTCAATGTCCTCTGCTTTGAACACCCCCTTTATGGCGAACATAAAGCCTTTCGAGTTGAATTCCTTTTTCAGTTTCAGCAGCATAGAGGTGCTTTTCTGTTCCAGATGTACGAGATTCCGCATTGTGATGATGTTGTAAGCGTCTATGTCTATGCCATATATCTCGGCTATGTCTGTAGCCCATTGCGATCGCTCAAGTATCTTTTCGTTGGTATAGGGCTTTATGAACACGGCAGCTTTCAGCTTTGGTGTGTTTTTCTGTTGCTCTTTCACTGCTTCTATACCGTATTTCAGCTTGAAATCGGGGGTTCCGTCGCCAATCGAAAGCTTTATGCCACGTTCGCAGGCAAACCTGATCAGGTCCATGTAAAAGGTCTGCTCATCGTAGTATCCAACGTTCTCTATAGCACCGGTTATGGGTGCCAGCCTTAGCTGGGGCAAGCCTGCCGGCTCGCTGCCGAAAGATATACTGTTCCAGTCATCGCAGTTGTGGATGAAGTTCCGGCTGCCAAAAGGTCCCCCCATACCCGGCATTTCCCCTACACACCCCGATCCGTCGCAAACAGGACAGAAATGACACTTGAATTTGTTTTCTGATATTGACACGTCAGTCCCCCAGTCCCGTTCCCAACTCACGAGCGCACTGAATCATTGGATGATCCAGCGGAATGTTCTTCACTTTTCCTGCGACTTCCTCAAGGGGAACCCCGACAATCTTTCCGTTCTGCAAAGCAACTAGTTTTCCAAAATCCCCGTTCGCAAGGAAGTGGGCCGCCGCTGTGCCGTACTGGGTGGCCAGAATTCTGTCGTAGGGGGATGGCGTTCCGCCCCTCTGCAAGTATCCTAGGACGGTCACGCGGGATTCCAGGTGGGTCGCCTCCTCTAGCTCATGGGCAACGCGATAGGCTATGGAGTAGGGCATGGCTGCCCGTGCCTTCTTGAATTCCTTCTTTGTCAGGAGGGCCTCTTCTTTGGACCTGGCTCCTTCGGCTACGACTATAATGGAAAAGTTCTTGCCGGCATCCCTCCTCTCCATCGCTTTCTGTGCCACCGAATTTATATCGTATGGAATTTCGGGAATTAGTATGACATCCCCGCCTCCGGCTATTCCGGAATAAAGGCCGAGCCATCCGGCTTTGTGGCCCATGACCTCTATGACCATGATTCGGCTGTGGCTGTGTGCCGTCGTGTGAATGCGGTCAATCGCATCCGTCGCGACGTCCAAGGCGGTGTGGAACCCGAAAGTCATGTCCGTCTTCTCTATGTCGTTGTCTATTGTCTTGGGCAGGCCTATGACGTTCAGTCCCTCGTTTGCGAGCAGGCTTGCGGTCGTGTTGGTCCCGTTGCCACCCAGACAGACCAAGGCATCCAGCCCCCACTTCTTGTAGTTTGCCTTTATGGCTTCCACAGGCAGCAGTCCGGTCTCAGGATCCGGCAGGGGATTTTTGAATGGCTTGTCACGGGCCGTCCCGAGTATCGTGCCCCCCACTGTCAGGAGGCCGACCAGATCATCGGATTTTATGGGAAACATATCCCCTTGGACCAGGCCACGGTAGCCGTTCCGTATCCCTATGGCGTTCATGCCGTATTGTATTTTTGCCGTGCGGCATACGGAGCGTATCGCGGCGTTCAGCCCTGGTGCATCGCCCCCGCTGGTCAGGATGCCGAATGTTTTGACTTTCGAGTTTGTCATATCCCTAAGTATATCAGAGAAAACGGTGCTTTGAAAAGGGGGCTGTCCAGAAGGTTGCCCCAATAAAAAATGCGTTATCGCACCTTATTATAACAGTGGTTTTATTGTAAAAAAAGCGCTTTGGGATTACCCTTATGCTATGAAAAGCAAGATACTTGTCATTGAGGATGTGAAGGAGATGTCTGATCTGATCTCCATGTACATGGAGAACGCCGGGTTTGAGGCTTTGCCCTGCGAGACGGCGGAGATAGCCTTGGAAAAACTCGTTGCGGGCTTCCTTCCTGATCTTGTTCTTCTGGATTTGAACCTGCCGGGAATGAGCGGCCTTGAGTTCCTGAAGCGTTTCAGGGAGCAGTTCAAGGCTACCATACCCGTTATCATAGTGTCCGCCCGTGATGCGGATGAGGACATAATAGCCGGCCTTGGACTCGGTGCGGACGACTTCGTTCCCAAGCCTTTCAGCCCCAAGGTCCTGGTCGCCCGTGTCCAGGCCAAGCTTGCCCGCCAGGCCGCCACCGAGGCTTCTGTCGAGGAAACCCTGACATTCGGTCCCTATACGATGTATTGCAACAGTTGCGTGCTTAAGCGCGGTCCGGAGAAGATTCCCTTGTCCGCAAAGGAGTACGAGGTCCTGGAATACCTGGTGCGCAATGCCGGAACTCCCCTCAGCCCCGAGGTGATCTATAATTCTGTCTGGAAAAATCAATATGGCGACTACACGGCTGTCGCAGTCTACGTGCAGCGTCTCCGCAAAAAAATAGAGGATAACCCTTCCGAACCAAAGTACATTACTACGATGTTCGGTATGGGCTATAAGTTTGAGCGGAACCATGCCTAGGCATGGCAGGACGCTGGGGGCGGGACAGCTATGAAGATACGTACGCAGTTGCAGCTGCTGATTCTGTTCATGGTCCTTGTTCCCCTTGTGATTGCCATTTCGTTTCCTGTATTCCAGTTCGTTACATCTCCTCAGCGTTACCTCATGTCCGGCTACAAGGAGATTCGCAAGCTGGAAGGGCTGGACATATCTGCCGATGACCTGGACCAGCTTGGCGTGTTGCTTAAGAGAATACCGCCCAATATAGAAACGATGGTCTACTACAATTCATCTGTCCTCATCTCTTCCATCCCCGAGATAAAGGCAGGGACTGTCATGACCGCGGTTGAGCTGTTTGATTTTCTGAGGATGTCCAGCGGCAGTTACAACTACCAGTTACAATCCTTGGGAATGAGGCCTACCCGCCGCCTTTCCGAGTCAGTGCTGAATCCAGTAGGCATTCTTATAATCTGCCGGGCCAAAATGCCCAAGCCCCACATGGAGAAAGAGCCAAGAAAGTGGTGGGGACAATCCCTGATTTTTCCGGTAATGGCCGCATTCGTGATCTTCGAGATAGTGTGTGCCATATTTCTGGTGAGACTTTCTCAGACTATTTCCGAGTCCATCACTATATTAGAGGAAACGACGCAGAAGATTGCCCAAGGAGCGTTGGACACAAAGATTGCGCCTCCCAAGGGCAAGAACGCAAACGAAATAACATCCCTTGCAGAAAGCCTTGAGAAAATGCGTGGCTCACTCAAGGACAATCAGGACAGGCGCACAAAGTTTATCATGGGCATAAGCCATGACTTGCGCACGCCGGTCGCCCTTATAAAGGGATACACCGAAGCTATTACCGACGGTGTTGTGACTGACATGGACAAGGTGAAAGGCTCCCTTTCCATCATACATACCAAGGCCGACCAGCTGGAAGGCATGATAAATGACCTCATTAACTACGTGAAGCTCAACAACACGGACTGGCTGCAGACACTTGAGTTCGTCTATCTCAAGCCTATCCTCGTGGAATTCACGGGAAGCGCGGCTGCTACGGCGGAAGCTTACAAAAGGAATATTCATGTCCGAATAGACGTGGGGCCGGAAACTCAGGTGAAGATGGACCGGAATTTGTTCAGCCGGGCCTTGGAGAACATCTATTCCAACGCCCTCCGCTACACGAGGGACGGTGACAGCATCTCGGTAGAGGCGGATGAAACGGAGGATGAGGTTTTCATAAGAATTTCTGACACAGGGATAGGAATCGGTGAAAAGGACCTTAAGCGCATCTGGGACATCTTCTATCGCGGGACGAATTCCCGGCGTGAGGGAGGCATGGGGATAGGCCTTTCCGTCGTGAAAACCATAATAGACACGCATGGCTGGAATATAGACGTTACATCAACTCTGGGCGAGGGCACGGCCTTTACAATAACAATACCCAGAAATACTGCCTGATTGGGGGAGATACATGGAAATCCTGAAGTTTTTGGAGGGAACCCGGGAGAAGGAGCTCATAGATTCCCTGGGCGAGATATATGATGATATAGAGATGTGCCAGGAGGCCTGGAAGTCAGAATCTTCATTTTCCTGCCTTGATGAGTGCGGGGATTGCTGCTCCCACTTTGAGCCGGACCTGCTGGAAGCCGAATCCCTGTACCTTGCGGCCTGGATACTTGAGAATGATTTTCATCTGGCGCAGGAGCTTATGGAAGGTCGGCACATCTCTGCCAACAATGCTGACGGATGTATCCTGTTTGACCCCTCATCTCCCTATCATTGCACTGTATACAAGGGACGTTGCCTTATATGCCGCCTGTTCGGCTATGCAGGGGATTATGACAAAGAGGGCAGAAGGAGGTGGAGGCCATGCAAGTTCTACCCGGACGACAAGCTGCTTCCCTTCGAGCACCGTGAGTACAGAGGCAACGAGCTTGAGAAAATTTCTTCTGTTCCGGTTCCTGTGATGTCTGATTTTATGGGGCGGGCGCTGGCTTTGTCCCCTGATTCATCTGGTCATACCGAAGCGCTTAGGGACGCTGTGGTCAAAGCTCTGAGAAGGCTCATGCTTATAGCTTATATAAAGGGATTTGATGATGATAACGGGGGCGGGAACGACAGTCCTGCGCCCCTCAGTGCATAAGCTTGCTATCGTATTGTAATCTGGGATGCGGTCTTGCCGTCCGTCGTGTAGCACCTCTGCGGGTTTGTCGCGTCAACCAGCATGTTCATTCCCGTGAAATAGGCGTACTGGTATGTTCCGGGAGGCAGGTTCAGCTCAAACTGGTACAATCCCGGTTGGACTTCCTTCATCTCATATATCCAGCTGTCCCAGTTGGTGAAGCTTCCGCCCAGACGAATCTGCTTTCCGGATTCTCCCTGATAGACGAAGCGCACTATTCCGCCCTTCAGTTGCTCGGTAGCAGGGGGAATTTCCCTTGTCGCGTCGTAAATCGAAAGGAGCAGACCAGTAGACCTGTCATAACCCTTGCTTTCGTTCGTAGGGTCCAAGGTCCAAAGCCCGTCTATTACGATGCGGTACTTTATCTTCTGCATGTCCTTGGTAAGCTTGAGAGCATAGAAGAAGAGGGAATCCTTCACCTCGCCGCTTTCATTGTAGCTGTTGTGCTTCTGATAGGGGTGTATCGTCTTGAAATTCTCGAAGTCGAAGGCTATTCCGACGAAGCGGGCGTCCTTTTCAGCGGTGAACACTATATAGCCGTCCTTCATGTACGGGGCCTTGACCTTTGTTATGCTGGTCACGAGGTTTGCGTAATCCGCCTCCTCGTCCGTCAGGGCCCTTGGGGCTTCCGCCGCAAACGAATGGACGGGAACAAGCGAAAGGAGAAGGGCAATGGCTAAAGAACGGATGATATTCTTATCCATACACATATTATCGGCCTCCCTATTTCTTACTTTATTACAAATTGTCGCCTGTTGCAATGGAAATTTCTTATAGTGGCCTTTTTTTATTCCGATATTGAGCTTGAAAGATTGTTAATTTGCGGAGTATAATGATAAGGCTATGCCAGGATTAAATCAGCTAAAACAGTTTAACTCGGATATATTGAACTTGGGCGACGAGGTGAAGATTCGTTCCGCCAGGGGAGAAAAGCCTGTTACGGTCAAGATTCCCAAAAAGATTACCGTGGCCGACGACTCCGCAGATTTTGCTGACGGAATGCCGTTTGTCTCTGAGGAGGAGGTCCAGCAGGCCGAGGCCGCCGCTGCCGAAAGGGAGCGTGAGAAATACAATGTAGAGGGCCTTTTTGACGATGGCTCAAGCAAACAGAAAGATTCCGCGCCTGCGGAATCCGCGGCTCCTGCCATGCCCGATATGTCAGACATCCTTAATCCTGGGTCCGATTTGAGCATCATGGCAGATGATCTGAGCGACTTCGAGGATCCTGTAGAGGAAGAGGAAGAAGAGGAGGAGGAAGTCAAAGCCACCCCCATAGAGGACATGGACTTGGATTCCCTCCTTTCGTTCAGTGGCGATGGTACCGTTCCTGTTGAAGAAGAAGAGGAAGAAGAGGAACAGGTTGAGGAGAAGGAGGCCGAAAGCCAGGCTCCCGCCGCTTCTGCCGAAGAAAGCTCCGATGACTTTGACCTTGCGAGTTTCGCAAAGGCTTTTGACCCCGCGCAGGCCGCCGCAGCCCCTGTCCCGGAACCAGAGAAACCCGCTCCGGCAGAACCTGTTCCTGAGGTTGCTTCCGTCTCCGAAGAGACTTCCGTTCCTGAGGCTCTTGAGACCTCAGAGGCGACAGGGGTAGCTGATAATGGTATTATGGATGATTCCGCACCGGCTTCTGGGGAAGAGGTGCCTGCGGCCTTTGATATGGACGGAGCAAATTCAGACTTCTCTGATTCCGCCGAAGGACTGGATCTTTCCCAGGATTTGCCGGATGACCTCAAAGAAGAGCCGGATTTGAACGCCTTGGCAGCTTACGAAGAGCGGAAGGGCCAGGAGGCACAGCCTGATATTCAGGAAGAGGCTGCCGGGGAGCAGACCTTTGATGTCGGGAATTTGGATAACCTTGATTTCTCTGATCAGACCTCTGTTGCGGACGCTGCGTCAGGTGAAGAAAAGCAGCCTGCGCTGGATGAGAGCATTTTCAGTGACGATGTTCCCGTTCAAGATGAGAGCGTTTCTTCTGATGAATCCGGCATGGACTCCGTTGCAGCACTTGGGGATATTTCAGGCCTGGAAGACGTTGGCGCTGATGAGGCCGCCACAGATGAGGCCGGTGCGGACGATATGCAGCTCCCGGACCTGGGTGCGGATGAGGCCGCCACAGATGTGGCCGGTGCGGACGATATGCAGCTCCCGGACCTGGGCGCTGATGAGGCCGCCACAGATGTGGCCGGTGCGGACGACATGCAGCTCCCTGACCTGGGTGCGGATGTGACCGCCACTGATATGGCTGGTACGGACGACATGCAGCTCCCCGATCTGGACGCTGACGCGACCGCCTCTGATATGGCCGGCACAGATGATATGCAGATTCCGGACATGGATGCTACGGCTCCCCTTGAGGAAGCTGACAGCGGTGTGGAGGCGTTCGACACATCCGGAATGGAGGGCGTGGACTTTG
>CAMNGY010000016.1 GCA_946538795.1 uncultured Treponema sp. | reverse complement strand
TCCTGCTGCTTTCAAAATCCTCAGGAAGCCGTCCCGCCGCCAAGAAAAAAACCAGGGCCAAAGCCAGCAGGACAAGCAAAAAGGATGAGGCGACCATCGTCGCATCCGATGACGGGGACGACTTTGGGACGCTGGAAATATAGGCCCAAAGCAACAATGAAAGCCCCCCTCGCTTTCGTAAGGATCGCTCTCCTCTCATCCATCATGCTGGCCGTAGCAGGCCAGCTGCAAGCGCAGGACCTGGACGCTTTGGGCGATCCCCTGTGCGTCTCCAACATACAGACAGAGGACACAGGCACGGGAGCCATACGCCTCAGCTGGAGCCTTCCTGCCGCAACACAGGAAGCCCCGAAGATTCTCTTCTATGCAATATACCGCGACCAAAGGCCCATATACAGCGGGACCAGGGTAAAATCCCTGTACCCTATCGCGGCCGTTCCCAAAGACCACATCTCTTATACGGACCAGGCGCAGGACGGCAAGTCCTACTATTATGCAGTGCTCAGTTTCGTTGACAGGGAAGGCGTGGACAGCAACTACAAGAACCTGTACTATGACGAGGAGCTGGACGGACCGGAAACTCCCCCCGATGAAGACAGCGGAATGCTGTATGCTGTCATACTTCCGGGCATAAACGCAAGCATATCCCCCGCAAAGGCAATCGCCCCGCAGCAGCCGGATATACTCCGTCAGGCGGATATGCCACAAGCCGCTTCCGCCCCGGCAAGCACGGCCAGCAGGCCAATCATCCTTGAGGAGGCCGAAACCAGGAGCAAGGAGCGGAGCATCTCGCCCGCCAGCGAGAAAAACGCGTCCAGCCTCTTCTCATCCCGCAGTTCCTCCAGAAGAAAGGCCACTCCCCTGTTCCGCCACATCTTCAGCGAGGACCAGACAATTCCTGCAGGAGGGGACGACTACTTGCTCTACGAAATTCTTCAGAGAAACTGGATGAAATACAGATACACGGAGGCCAAGGCAGAGCTTTCCGCATTCCTCGCGCAGAACAGGGACGCGGGGGCAACGCAGCGGGCGACTTTTTATCTGGCGGAGGCAGAATATTTCACAGGGAACTATGACGGGGCGCTCAAGCTGTTCCTGACAGTTCAGGACAGCTTCCCCCCGCTCGCAGGAAAATGGATAGACTCCTGCATAGACCTCTATTAAGGGTGTAAGAGTTATTTTTGCGCCGTCTCTATGTTGCCGAATTCGCAGAGGCAGCTTTCTACGTGGATGTCCTCCAGCAGCTCCAGATCCTTCCGTATGCGGCGGTAAATCTTCACTTCCCCGGTTCCGTTGCCACCGCCGATCAGCTTCATGACCTTGCGGTTGCCTTCAGGACACTCGTAATCCCGGACGAACATCTGCTCGGCATTGCACACTATGTCCACGTCAATGACGTGGCTCCTGTTGTTCATGCTGACAGACCAATGGAGCTTTACGCCGTCCTCATCCTCCGGCATCTGGGTGCATTCGTAAATGGTATTGTAATTCTTGTAGCCGCCCGCGTGGAATTCCAGCTTCTTGCCTTCAATGGAAGTGAATATGCACAGGCGTTTGTTATATTCTCCCTGTATAGCAAAGCATGACTCCGTGAGCTTCCTTCCGCTTATACGGCTCACAAGGTTGGACGAGCTGAGGTGCAGGAAGGGATTGGTAAAACTGCGGCCCCAGTTCTTGTCAAAATAGCCGTAGGACCGGTCCTTGCTTACGGTGAACTGCTCTCCGTCCATGACTATCGTTCCCGCAATGGACGTCCGTGCGCCAAAGCAAGCCCAGTTCGCCTGCTTGCTCCTGAACGAAGGTAAAAAACCGTCCTCTATGGAATAGTGCAGGTTCCAGGCTATGCTGCCGGAATTCCCCAGTATCTCAGGCCGCTCCAGGAGGTCCGTCCCCGAAACGGATATAGAGCCTCCCGTGGAGTTTTTCTTTATGAAGCAGGTGTTCTTGTCATCGGAACCGACCTTGACAACGTACTCCGGCGAGTCCGTTACCAGAGCCGAACAAGGAAAGTATGCGTTCAGCTGCTTGCCCCTTTTGGAAAGCTTGCCGGCCTTCACCATAACGAACGAAGGCTGCACCAGCTCCTCCGTCAGGAGGCTCTTCTCGCTTTCGGTTCCCGCGAGGGCATACTGTAAGTCCGTGTCTGTCTTTGGAAGCCTGCTCTTGAAGCCCAGAACGGGTTTGTCGGGAGAAATGGCAGGGTTCACGACGTAAAATTCAATGAAAAAAGAGCATTCCTCGCCCGTTACGGCGCTTATCGCGCTGGCGCTTATGCGCCAGCGGTCAAAGCCGTTTTTCTTCAATAAACCTGTAAGCCTGTAGCGCCTGCTGCGGCTGACTTTATTAAGATCCATTGCCGTACCCACCCATATTATAGTCGGCATTTGCAATGGTCTGTTTGAATTTTATTTAAACATTTTATCCAGCTTCTGGTTGAAAGCCTTGGATTCAAGCGGGAAATTCGCCGCCAAAAACTCATAGCAGTCCTGCGCGTTCTTCTGGACATGCTCATACCATATCCTATAGACTTCCGGCTCAAAACCGTCGCCGGGATAAGGCGCACCCTGAACATCAGAAACAAGCTGGCGCATCATCTTCACGAAATTCTCTACTTTGCTCATAGAATCTCTCCTGCTGCCCATTATAAGGGCAAAGCGATTATTTTTCCAGTAAAATCTGAAATGCTGCCGTCTATCAGCTTCCGCGGGCACAGGATGACCGTGGAGCTTCCCTTGGAAAAGTTTTCCCTGTAGCGCAGGCAGGCGGCCCGAAGGTCCTCCTTGTCTATGCTCAGAAGCTGTCCGACCCTCCGCTCAGAATCCTCGTTGGATCCCCCCGTGAAAAGCCAGGAGAAGGCGGTGTTGCCCTTGGAGGCCGGAGTTTTCGGAGTTATCTCGGATGAATAGCATCCGGTTATGGCCTTCTCAACCTCCTCGTCGCTGAAGACCTCGGCTCCATCTTCCATGAGGGAATCTTTGAGAGCGGAAAGAGAAAGGGAAGGCTTGGGATCCCGGTAGGTTACAAAGGAGCTGACCTGCATGCGCAGGTTTGGCAGGAAGAAAACCCCGTAGGCTCCGCCTTTGGTCCGTACCTTGTCCCAGAGGTCCGTCATGGAAAGGCAGTGGGAGAACACCATCTCCGCAATGGAATCCTTGCTGCCATAAGGGCTGGACGAACAGCATCTCGCATCGAACGCGACCGTTCCCGGAATGACGAATACCTCATCTATTTCCTTTGCCCCCTTGTCCCGGCCAGTCCCGGCCTCGCCTTCAAATTCCGTCAGTGCCAAAAGCCTGCCGAACTTGTCGCTGTCAAAGGCAGGGCGGGGACAAAGAGGCGTAAGGGCATTCCGCTTTATGAATGCCGCAACCGCCGGACGGACTTTGGAAATCTGGGCATCTTCCGCAGTAATGTGCAGCACGGCCCCGGAACTGATGATTTTCCTGTATACGGACTCCAGCTTTCCGGCAAGCTCCTTCAAGTCCATGTCCTTTGCCCGGGCGGCGAAGGACACCGACGTAAGACCAGAGATGATTTCCCTTATGGCCAGCTTGGGGCTGCGCCTGCGCATGGCCCGGTACATCGCGTATACGTGGGCCTCCGGCAGCACCGAAGCCTTGGCTTCATTGGCATTGTAAGCCAAAAGATCCGAAAGGCGGTTCGTGTCCGAAAAATCCATCCCCTCCAGATACTCCGAAAGCAGGTCCAGGCAGTCAGGAAGCTTCTCGTCCAGGCACTTGAAGCGGAAGGTGAATATATCCCTGTTCAGGTACGGTGAGGACGGGGCTTTTGCCAGGCTCTCATCGCTGGCCTTGCTCACCGTTATGTCGGCCCCGAAGGCACCGGAAACGGCCCCTATCCTGCTCATCATCTGGGCCCAGCGCCTGTTCCGCGTACCGACTTGTGAAACCAAGCTGGCCAGGGTGCTGACATAGATGTATTCCTCCGGCTCCAGGACATCAAAGGGAAAGACCAGCTCAAAATAGCTGATTCCGTTCGTCAGTTCCCGGCTCACAAAGAAGGGGAATCCGTCCAGGCTTTCATTCCCCAAGGAAAGCCTGTCTATCTTGCGCGGAAGGTCCGCAATGCCCAGGTGCGGGAGGCAGCTTTCGTCCTCGTCCTCCTGCTGGAATTTCCTCATCACTTCAAGCTGGGAAAGGACTTTCTCCTTGCCCATGCGGGCCAGTTCCTTCCCGGCAATGGCCTTCTCCTTTTCGGACCTCTCTTTCTCCCATTCCGCAGAGGGATCAACGGACACCAAAGAACGGCGGGGATTCTCCAGCAGGTATTTCCGTATAAGGTCTGAAATGAGGCCGGGATTCTCCCGTATGCGTCCCTTGAGCGCTTCGAATTCCCCCCGGTATGAAAGGGTACTTTCCGGCCTGAAGCCAAGAATCCAGCTCCGGACCGCCCTGCGCATGAGCACCAGGGAATACGGGGCACCTTCAGGCCGCTTTATTTCCCTGTTGGAAAAGTCAAAGCTCATCGAGGTCCTGTCAAAGTCCTCCTTGGGCACGCCCTTCTCCGCAAGCTCTTCCAGCACGCCCCGCAGCAGGTCGCTGAACTTCTGCTCATCGCCTTCCTTCACCCCGCTCATGGAAAAGCAAATGCCGGGGAAACGGGAGCCTAACGCTAAGCCCGTGTACGGGGCTATGGCCTCCCCAATCTTGGACTCCAGCATCTTCTTGGAAACGGGCGCGCTGTCATCGCCCCAAAGCAGCTCGCTCAGAAAGCTGAACTGCATGACGAAGGAAGGAAGGTCCTCGTCCTGTATTCCGTCGCTGAGCCTCCAGCCCTGGGAGACAACCCTCCTGGAATCCTCCCCGCCCTCACCGGCAGGGGCGAAGGCACGCACCCTCTCCTCCACTGGACGGGAGAAGTCGGGGGCAGGATATGAGGCCCTGCATCCGGGCGAGCTGATACGGCTCGTGACGTGCCCTATCAGGAAGTCCAGCTCCTCCTCCAGCGGTATGTCACCGTAGAGGAAGCAGAGGCAGTTGGCCGTGCAATAGTAGCGGCGGTGATAGTCCTTGAAGGCTTCATAGGTAAGATCCGGGATGACCAGCGGGTCCCCCCCGTAATCGTAAACATATTCGCTTCCTTCCAGCAAAGGGCGTAACAAGGCGTCGCCGGCGACCCCCTCAAAGGAAGCATAGTTGCCCTTCATCTCATTGTATACGACACCCTGTATGACAGGATTTCCGTCCCCGTCCAGCTCCAGCCTGTGGCACTCCTGCAGGAAGGCCCCCTCCTTGAGCTGGGGAAAAAAGACCGCATCGGCATACACCGAAAATATATTGTAGAAGTCTGCCTTTACCGGCGAGCTGGAAGGGTAAACCGTATGGTCGGAACAGGTATATGCGTTCAGGTAGCTGTTCACGCTCTGATTTTCCAGGCGTATAAAGGGATCCTTGAGGGGATAGGCTGCGGAACCGCACAGCACGGAATGCTCTATGGCGTGAGCCACGCCCGTGCTGTTCTCGCACGGTGTACGGAATGCGAAGGCGAAGCAGTTCTCACTGTCGTCATTAAGGAGCTTGAGCACCTCAAGCCCGCTTTCCTCATGCCGGAGGTGGATTGCCGTTGACCCGTAATCAGAAACCTCCGAAACCGACAAAACCCTGAAACCCTTGTAAACGTCGTTCGTATTCATTACGGCGATACTTTATCACAAGGGGGGCCTTTTTTCAACAGCGGGGAATCTTATGCGAAGACAGCCTCCTCCTGCTGCTGGGCAAGCTCCCCGATGCCAAACACCGGGGAGCCTTATACTTTGGGATAAAAATGTGTGGCAAGAACTTAACCACACCCTTCCTACTGGAGCGGCAACGCCTACAGGAACGGCAACGCCTACTGGAGCGGCAACGCCTACTGGAGCGGCAACGCCTACTGGACCCAGACCTCGCCGTCGTCCCTCCCCCGCACGTGAAGCTCGCCGGCTTCCCATGCGCGGCGCAGGTCAGCGAAGAACTGCGATGTGACGCGCTCGCTCTCGCTTTTCAGCAGGAACTCCGTAAGGGATTCCTCGTCCAGTACGCTTTCCGCCCGCCTCTTGGAAAGGTTGGAAAGTATCTTGTCGCGGAAGTCGGCCTTCTTGCCCTTTATAAGTATGGCAATGGTCTTGTCGTCCATATCGTGCAGCTTGTTCTGCAAGTAGCGGTCCTCGGCATTCACCAGGTCGTCCTCGGTGAACAGCCTCCTCCTGATGTCCGCCCCCAGCTCAGGATCCTCGCCGGACAATGCCGCAATGAGGTTGGACTCTGTGGAAGGATCCATCCGCTTGAGTATCTGGGCCAGGACGCTCTTTCCGTCCAGGCTCTGGGACACCTCGGTGTTCTGGGAAAGCATCTTCTCGTACAGGCTCTTGCTGACGCTTTCCATGACCTGGGGGGCAACGTTCTTCATCTTGACCAGGCGGAGCACTATAGCGCTCTTGGTCTTGTCGTCCAGGCCCTTGATTATCTCGGCGGCCTTCTTCGGCTCTATCTGCGAGAGGACAAGGGCCTGCACCTGCTCGCTCTCCCCGTTCAGAAGAACGCCAATCCTGTCGGCCCCGGCCTCCGAAAGAAAGTCGAACGGCCTTCCGTTGGGATACTGGACGGACTTCTGAAGTATCTCCTCTCCCCTTTTCTCGCCATAGGCCTTGGTCAGTATGGTCCTGGCAGTGTCTATGCCGCCTTCTTCCCGTGCCTTGTCCAGAAGGGACTGGAATTCCTTCAGTATCTGCTCGGACTCCTCCTTCGGGACCGACCGTATGGAGGCTATCTCAGGCATTATCTTCTCTACCTGATCTTCACTAAGCTGGGGAATTATCTTGGCGGCCTCGTCCACCCCGATGATGACGAGAAACTTGGCGACCCTGCGGTATATGCTCTCCCGGCCGTCCGCCTCCCTGGGCTTTTCCGGAACCTTTATGAGCGCCCCTTCCGTAAGCGGCTTGGCGGCCTTCCTTACGTCGTCATCGCTTGGCTTGACGACGGACTTCCCGTACCAGATGCCTGTTTTCGCGGCTATCTTGGCTTCCTCAAGGTTCTTCCGGTCGGCTTCCTGCTGGTCAAGAATCTCGCCAATCCGGCTGTTCACATTCTCAAAGACGGGCTTGTGGACAAACGGCTTGGGCCTGGCCTGAGAGTCCCGGGACGGGGCCGGCGCGCCTTGGGACGGGGTCCGGGCGCCTTCGGACGAAGCCGGTGCGCTTTCGGCGGGCCGGCGGCTTATCTTCTCAAAAACCGGCTTGCGGACAGGGGACTCAGCATCGGCAGCCTTCTTATAGGCGTCGAGCATATAGTTGTTAAGGTTCATACAGGATTATATTATGACAAATCGGGCCTTATTTCAAGATTACGGGGAATCGGCGCCAGCGTGCGGGACGGACCGCGCCAGCTTGCGGCACTGAGCGCGGCAATAAGGGAAAGTCACTGTGGCAATGTGAGAACGTTGCTGTGGCAATGTAAGAACGTTGCTGTGGCAATGTAAGAAAGCCACCGCGCCAGCGTGCGGGGGCCCAACGGGCGTAGACTAGGCCCGCACGTACTTCATCTCAAATTCCGGCAGGGAGATGGGCCGCGAGAAGTAGTAGCCCTGGAATATGTCGCTGCCTATCTCCAAAAGGAAATTAAGCTGCTCCTCGTTTTCAACCCCTTCCGTCACGACCGTTATGCCCAGCTCCTTGGCAAGGCCGACCACCTGCTTTATGATGATGCGGCTCCTGTCCACGTCCTTGGCCCGGTACAGGAAGAGCATGTCTATCTTGAGGACGTCAACCTTTATGTCCTTGAGCATGTTCAGGGACGAATAACCGGAACCGAAGTCGTCCATCTCCACATGGAAGCCCGCGGAATGCAGGCGGTCCACCAGGACAAAGCGGCGGTCTGAGTCCGTTATCATCGCGGTCTCGGTTATCTCCAGCTTCAGCCGTTCCGGGGGAATGTCATACTTCTTCACAAGGTCCAGGAAAGCCTGGTAGACATCTATATAGTAGAAATCCCTGGGAGAAATGTTCACAGAAATGTAAAAGTCGGTTATCCCCTGGGTCTGCCACATTTTCAGCGTCTTGCAGGCTTCCTCCCAGATGAACATGTCCAGCTTTACGATGAGGCCGTTCTTTTCAAAGGTGCTGAGAAACCAGGAGGGGGGAAGCAGGCCTTCCGTCGGATGCCTCCAGCGGATCAGGGCTTCGGCCCCGCAGACCTTCAGGTTCCTGTCGGCCTGGGGCTGCAGGAACATCTCGAACTGCCTGCCGGCCAGGGCCTCGTCCAGCTCGCCGATGATCCTGTTTTCCCAGAGGTGCTTCTTGCGCATGGAATCGTCATATTTCGCGCTGAAGACCTCGTAGCTGTCCTTTATGCTTTCAATCGCAAGGTTGGCCCGGTCAAACATGGTCACGGGATTCATGCTCGGGTTGGAAATCTCGTATATCCCCATGTGGACGACTATGGGAAAGTTCCTGTTGGAAAGCAGGGCGTTCAGCTCCTTCTCATGTCCCAGGAATTCCTTCTTGAAGTGGTCGGGATCCTTCGTAAGTATGGCAAAGCGGTCCGTGCCAATGCGCCCGTATATGCCCTCCGGGCCTTTCGCCCGTATGCCCAGCTCCTGACCGTCGCCATCGCCGTTTATTATCTTCTTTATGATGCCGGCGCAAGAAACAAGAATGCGGTCACCAGTTTCCTTGCCAAAGAGGTCGTTTATGAACTTGAAGCCCTTTATGTCGGTAACGATTATGAACCAGCCCTTCCCGTCCATCTTCAGCCTGCTGCCGATGCTCTGGGCCAAAAAGTCCGTGTTGTACATGTCGGTCAGGCTGTCATGGGTGGCCTTGTAGTAGGCATCGTTGAAGGAGTTCACCTCCTTGGTGCAGTCGCGTATGTGAAAGAAAGACCCTTCCGGCACGGACAGGTGGAAGAGCGTATGGTAGGTGAACTCGAAGTGGAATTTCTTGCCGTTGCGAACCTTGGAGCAGACTGCGGAAAAGCTGGGGACGGACGGGTCAAAGCCCTTGTCCTCCAGCCAGTCGGCGACCACGGAGCGGAATTCGTCCAGGTTCTTCACCTTGAAGCCGAAGGCCCTGAGCGCGCTGGTGTTGGCGTAGATGCAGTTGCCGTCCACGTCAAAGAATATGAGCATGTCCTCGCTGGAATCCTCTATGCGGACCAGAATTTTGTTTATGAGATTGTTGGGCTTGTACTTCGTCGTGAAATACAGCAGAAGCATGCATGCGACCGCATAGCCGACGATGGAAAAGTCCAGGGGACTCTTGTTCAGCACAAAGAAGGCATCCCAGATAATCGTGACCAGGAAGCACAAGATGACCGTTATGTAGCGGTGCCAGTAGGCAGGAGGGGTCCTGGATATCTTCACCGCAAGCGTCAGGAAAATCGAAAGCGAAAGAATGTAGGAATAGACGATATGTATATGGAAGTAAATTCTCTTTTCCGTTATGAAATATGGCCCCGTGCCGTTCCAGTCAACGGCATGGCAGACAAAGGCAAGCCCCGTGCTGGAGTTCATAAGGAACATGACGCTGTCCATCACCGTAACGAGGATGAGCACCGCCTGCAGGAGGATAATCTTTCCCCTGTCGTCCTTGAGGAGCGCCGTATATGCAAGGCAGAATCGCAGAAGGAAAAATAAGAGCCAGTTTATGCTTCCATAAAAAAAGGAGTAGGCAAAGGAGGCGACGGCAAGGCTATTGGTGGCGGTTATGAAGACATGGCTCAGCACCGCGACAATGGCGAACACAGTCACGTCACCCAGCCTGGAAGAGACATCCCCGCCATCTTTTTTGGCGCTATAAAAGCCCAGCAGCAACAGCAGGTCAATCAGCAGAAAAACCGCCGCGAAAAACAATTTCATAATAGCTCCATTATAACAGCTTTCGCGCGTTTATGCTATAAGTTTCTCCATCTGCCAGAAAAAGAGGCGGGTTCCCCGCAGATTCGGGGCAGTTTCCCTGCGAATTCGGGCCCACCTCTTCCGAAATTCCGCCATTTTTCGCGAAAATTCCGTCATTTTCCCTCAAAAACTCTCCTTTTGGGTAGGTTACAAGAAAAAATTTCCGTGCTACAATGGTTTTGAATGGATTCAGGCTACCAGGCCCGGCCATAAGCATGCCGAGGCCTCCCGTGGCCCGGCCACACATTTTACCGCAAAGGAGCGTCCGCGTATGCGCAAGTCCAGAACCCTACTCCCCATGCTCACAGCGTCATTCTTTACCCTGACCGCACTCCTGTGCCCGCTCGCCACCTCGTGCAACGGGAACGGCGGCACGAGCGAGATGGACGGCGACATATATAACCCTGG
>CAMNGY010000015.1 GCA_946538795.1 uncultured Treponema sp. | reverse complement strand
CTATGAAATTCTTGTCCTCCGGCAAAGTGATGACAATCGCGTCCTCCGCCTTCGCCATGACTGTCTGTGGAGTCCCCTCCTCAGGAATGGTAAGCATGAAGGTCTGCCTGACCTTGAACATCTCTGCCCCGGCCCGGGAGACTATGAGGGAGAAAGATAGAAGGAAAACAACAAAAAGACGCGCCTTACGGCCTGCCCTGCCTGTTTCAGACCCCATGATACATCTATTATAAAGCAAAATGCTGTATATTTCCAGTGGAAAAACAGCCGGACCAGAGTTTCCCGGTCAAGTCAACGGGCGTCCAGGGGCCAAAAGATGCCCTCAGCGGGCGCTCTTCTTGCCGAAGATGCACTTGAAGTACCACTTCAGGTAATGGGGCAACCAGGCCCAGAGCCTGAAATGCGACTCCCCGTCGTCCCGGTCAAACCATTCGGCCGGAACCTCGCCCACCTTGTAGCCGCCCAGGTAGGCCTTCACGGTTATTTCCATTCCTATCTCAAAGCCGCCGTCACTTTCGATCGTGAGCGTGTCCAGAAAGCTCTTGCGGTACATCTTGAAGGAATTCGTCACGTCATGCGTCGGTATGCCGGAAAGCAGGTGCATCGAAAGTCCCGCCATCCTGGAGAGGAATCCCTTGAAAGCCGGGCCGCCGTGCTGTTTGCCCCCCTTCATGTAGCGGGACCCGCACACGACATCGTAGCCCTCATTGTGTATCTTGGCATACATGTCGTCCACGACCCACAGGCTGTCGGACAGGTCCGCCATCATCACCAGAACGGCCTCCCCGGCGGAGTCAACCATGCCCGAATGTATCGCGTTCAGCGCGCCCCGTCCGAACTTGTTCTTGGAAAGGACGATGGGGAAGCTGTAGTCTCCCCGTATCCTTTCCACGACAGGCAGGGTGGTGTCCTCGTCCATGTCGTAGACGACGCGGACCTCCATCTCGCAATGGATGTCCTTCGCTATGGCGTCAAAGAGCTTCTTTATGTTGTCGCTTTCGTTGTAAACCGGGATTACGATTCCGAGCATGGCAAATCCTAGATGTTGCCCAGGTCAATCTGGTGCGTGACCCAGGGGATGACCTCGTCCAGGGTCGCGTCCAGGCTGGTCTTCGCCTCGAAGCCTAGGATCCGCTTCGCCTTCTCCACCGACGGGACGCGCTTCTGCACGTCGTAGTGGAAGGCTGGGTCCGACACGAAGGACAGGGGCTTGTCTCCCTTCAGCTTGCGCCATATCTTCTCGGCAAGCTCCCTTACGGTCGTGGAGACCGGGGTGGACAGGTTGAAGTCATCGTTGACGGCCTTGGGGTGCTCCACGCACAGCCGTATTCCCTCCGCCAGGTCGCCGGCATAGGTGTAGTGGCGTATCTGGTTGCCCTCGCCCAGTATGTGGAGCGGGTCCTGCCCCTTGTAAACCTTCTGGATCAGGTCCGGGACGACATGGCTCATCGCGAGCCTGACGTTGCCGCTCATTATCTCCTTCTCGTTCTTGGCCCGCTGCTCGCCGGTGCCGACGCAGTTGAAGGGCTTTATTATCGTGTAGGGCAGCTGGTACTGCTCCCAGGCCCCCTTCGCGAAGTACTCGCAGGCAAGCTTCTGGAAGCCGTAGGTGGAGAGCGGCGGCGGGCAGCTGAACTCGTCGCCCTCCTCCGTGGGATAGTGGTCAGTGCTCTCGTAGACCATCGACGAGGACAGGACGTTGACCTTCTTCAGGTGCTTGTTCTTGAAGGCCCAGACCGCAGCGTCATAGGTGGAGGCCAGGATCCGCTCGTTCTCCGCCAGGAGGTCGTATGCGTATGTATGGAAGTAGGTGATGCCCCCGATCATCGCCGCGATCGCGATGACCTGGTCGCAGTCCTCGATGAGGTCCCTCATCAGGGCCGTGTCCTTGCAGTCGCCCTCCACGAAATGATAGTGCGGGTCGCTGTCGTAGCTCTTCTCTATCTTGCCGTACTTAGAGTAGTTGTCTATCCCCACAACCTCGTGCCCGTGCCTGAGCAGGTTGTCCACCAGATATCCGGCGATGAATCCGGCCGAGCCGGTAACCAAAATCTTCATGGCTTCCTCCAAAAATTATTGTTTCTTAAAAAGCAGCAGGCTCTGCTCGCCGAAGAGCGCCCCGCTCAGCGGCATGAGCATGAGGTACAGGCGGACGATCCAGGGTGCCTGCGGCAGCCTGCTTTTCGTCGTGAACGGAAGGAACCGACTCACGACCAGCTCAGTCCTGAACCCGGCGGCCTCGGCCGCCTCCACCAGGGAGCATTCGGTCAGGGGCGTGATGTGGTCAAAGAAGTCCCAGTACTTCCCGCCCACGTACTTGATGTTCGGGGTCAGGATGAGTACCCCGCCGCCCGGCCTCAGCGCCCGCAGCTCCTCCCTCAGCAGGGACTCTATCTTGTCCTTGGGGATGTGCTCAAGGAAGTTGCTCATGAAAAAGAGCGACACGGAATCCCCGCCGAAGCGGTCCCGTATGCACTCCTCCACGTCCCCGACTACAGCGGTCACGCCCGGCCCGGCGTATTTCTGCACGTCGGGGTTCAGGTCAAGGGCGAACCTCTCCGTGCCCAGGCCTATGTTGTTTATGAAGTCGCAGTAGCCGGCCGCCACGTCCACGACCGTCCCCGCGTCCTGAGGGATCAGCCTGCGCAGGTAGCGGCAGATTTCCACCCATATTTTGTTCTTACGCGCCTCCGCCTGCTCAGAAAAACGGTTGGCATACAATGTCTGAAGCTCGCTCATAGCGTTTCTTTTAAATATCCATGTTTCCCAGCGTCGAAATCTTTACGCCGTCGCTGTAGTGCAGCTCCGTGCATACGTTCCAGGAGTCCAGAATCTCGAACGTCCCGCCGTCCGCCGTCTTCCTGGCGCGAAGCTCCTCGCGCTCCAGCACGGAGCCATATTTCTTGTGGTTGTTAAGAACCAAGAGCGCCGAGGCGTCCCGGCATGCCTCGTACAGGTCCGCGTGGTATTCGCCCAGGCCCAGGGCCTTCATGTCCTCGGGCCGGGCAACGAAGTCGTGCAGGTTCATCCTGTAGCCCAGGTCCTTAAGCTTCTCCGCTATGTAGACAGAGCTTGACCCGCGCAAATCGGATGTCTCTGGCTGGCCCTTGAAGGCCATGCCGCTCAGGGCGATGACCTTGCCGGCGGAAGGCCTTCCCACCTTCTTCTGCACCCAGGCCACGACCAGGTCCTCAAGCGACTCGTTGAACTTGCGGGCGGCCAGTATGAAGCTCTTGCTGTCGCAGTCGGGCATGTTGTTTATGAGTATGTACGCGTCCTTCTCCAGGCAGGGGCCGGCGACAAAGCCGGGCCTGCAGATGTTGCTCCTAGCGTAGCCGTAGTTGGCGTGCTCTATGGCCGAGATGCCGTCCACCCCGAATTTCTGGGCGGCCATGCAGAAGGCGTTCCCTATGGCGAAGGTCATGTCGCGGTAGGTGTTGCAGTACAGCTTTATCAGCTCCGCCTCCTCCAGGCTCCTGGCCTCGACGACGCAGGGGGTCATGTGGCGGAAAAGGCGTTGCGCTATCTCAAGGGATTTCTGGTTGTTCCCGCTGATGACCTGCGGGAGGTGGGTCAGCTCCTCTATTGCGTTTCCCTCTATGGTGCGCTCCGGGCACATGGCGACGAGGATATCCTCCTCCTTCTTGCCGCAGATTTTGGAGAGGAATGGCACGACTATCTTCCTCGTGGTCCCGACCGAGACCGTGCTGCGCAGGATGACCAGCTGGCTCCCGTCATAAATCTCTCCCACGCTGTCCCTGAGCGCGGACCGGATGTAGTCGAAGTTGGGCTGCTTGCCCTCGTCCCCGCCCTTGAGCGGGGTCCCTACGGTTATGACAAACGCATCGAAAGTCACGTCCTTGGGGAATTTCTCCACCACATGGAAGAGCTTGCCGCTGTAACGGCGGATCATGTTGTCTATTCCCGGCTCGTAGAAGTGAGCCTTCCCCTGCGCGAGGCAATCCTTTATGTGCTGGTTGACCTCTATGCCGTATACGTTTATGCCTTTGTCAGCCGCCGCAATGCCAAGCGTCAGGCCGACATAGCCCAGGCCGATTATTCCGATGTTCATAACTTACGCAATCATACCGCTTTTGCCATTCCAGTTCAAGTTCAAAGTTCCACGGGTCTTCCACGGTCCTTCCACGGCCTCCTCCCGGACTCCTTGTTTATATGCGGGCTTTGCGGTAGAATTGAATTTATATCGGATAAAGAGAGGTATTCTGTACGATGAATGAATTCAACGCAAAGATAGCTGAAATCGGAATAGTTCCGGTCATAAAGCTGAACAACCCGGAGCGCGACGCCGCCCCTCTGGCAAAGGCCCTGTGCGACGGCGGAGTTCCCGTGGCTGAAGTGACCTTCCGCGCGGAAGGAGCGGACAAAGCCATCCGCATAATGAGGCAGGAGCGGCCGGAGATGCTCGTGGGCGCGGGCACGGTCACACAGACCAGCCAGATTGACCGCGTGAAGGACGCTGGGGGGCAGTTCGTAGTGACCCCGGGCTTTGACCCGGAGCTGGTGGCCTACGCGCAGAAGCAGGGCCTGCCCATCTTCCCCGGATGCACGTCGGCGACCGACTACCACGCCGCGCTCAAGTTCGGGCTTGAGCTTATCAAGTTCTTCCCGGCAGAGCAGGAAGGCGGCCTTGCCAAGATAAAGGCCCTCTCGGCCCCCTTCCCCATGTTCAAGATAATGCCCACCGGAGGCATATCGCTCAAAAACCTTGCCGACTACATAGCAAGCCCGGTCATAGCGGCCTGCGGAGGGTCCTTCATGGTCACGGCAGACCTGCTTGACAAGCAGAACTGGGCTGAAATCACGCGCCTGTGCCGTGAGGCCAGGAAAATCATAGAGGAGGTACGCGCAAAATGAGCAGGATAGTCACATTCGGAGAGATAATGCTCAGGCTGGCCCCAAACGGCTACTACAGGTTCTTCCAGAACGACCAGATGCAGGCGACATTCGGAGGGGGCGAAGC
Source organism: uncultured Treponema sp. (assembly GCA_946538795.1). GTDB lineage: Bacteria > Spirochaetota > Spirochaetia > Treponematales > Treponemataceae > Treponema_D. Next base: position 5,454 of record CAMNGY010000015.1, on the reverse strand, counting down.
CAACGTCGCAGTCTCGCTCGCCAATTACGGGGAGGACGTGGCCTTCGTCACGAAGGTCCCTGCCCATGCGATAGGCCAGGGAGCCGTGAATTCACTGCGCGCGCTTGGCGTGGACACGTCCAAAATCACGCGGGGAGGCGACAGGCTGGGCATATACTTCCTGGAGAAGGGAGCTTCCCAGAGGGGCAGCGTCTGCATTTACGACCGCGCCCATTCTGCCATACAGGAGGCAAAGCCGGAGGACTTTGACTGGGACAAAATCTTCGAAGGTGCCGAATGGTTCCACTTCACGGGCATAACCCCGGCCCTGGGACCTGGCCTGGTCGAAATCTGCAAGCAGGCCTGCGCGGCCGCGAAGAAGCACGGCGTCAAGGTGTCCTGCGACCTGAATTACCGGGGCAAGCTGTGGACGCGCGAGCAGGCGCGGGCCGCGATGAGCGAGCTGTGCAAGTACGTCAACGTCTGCATCTCCAACGAGGAGGATGCCAAGGACGTGTTCGGCATAGAGGCCGAAGGCAGCGACATAACCGGAGGCAAGCTGAACAAAGACGGCTACAAGTCCGTCGCAAAGCAGCTGGCCGACAAGTTCGGTTTTGATAAGGTTGCCATAACCTTGCGCAGCTCCATTTCTGCCAACGACAACGACTGGGCCGGCATGTTGTATGACGGCAAGGACTTTTGCTTCTCAAAGGAATATCACCTGCACATCGTTGACCGCGTTGGCGGAGGCGACAGCTTCGGAGGCGGACTCATCTACGCCCTGCTGCACGGCATGACCACCCAGCAGGCCATAGAATTCGCGGTCGCGGCCTCCGCACTGAAGCATTCCGTGGAAGGCGACTTCAACCGGGTAAGCGTGCAGGAAGTGCAGAAGCTTGCCGGCGGAGATGCCTCGGGAAGAGTCCAACGCTAAGAAACGCCGCTGTCCTGGCAACACCGGGCCAGCGGCTGGCCAACAGCCGGCCTACGGCCGAGGCTGCGAAGGCAGTTCCGAATCTTCCTAACCCCCAGCCAGTTTGCGCTGCGGGTCACGCCTAATCCGCGCAGTAACAGCACATCATTTACGCAGACATCCCGCCGGAGAAACACTGCTGGCCCGGTAGGATATACGCACAGGCCCGCCGAAGACACAAACCCCACCGAATTATGTGAAACGCCCCGCATCCTCCTCAAGATTCTTCTATTGACAAATATATAATTATATGCTTATATGAAAATATGATGAATATATATGAAAGCAAGCTCTGCGAACTTGCGGAGCTGTTCAAGATTTTCGGTGATTCCACAAGGTGCAAAATCTTGTACGCCCTTTTAAGCCGCGAGATGAGCGTCACCGAAATTTCAGACTCTCTGAATATGACACAGCCTGCCATAAGCCAGCAGCTGAGGGTCCTGAAAAGCACAGGCCTGGTCAAATTCCGCAGGGACGGAAAGTCACTCATCTACTCGCTTGCCGACGAGCATGTCCAGCAGATTCTTAGCATTGGCATGGAGCATCTGAACGAACGATAACCGGGGAGGTTCAAAATGGCAGATATAGATATAATGGAAGAAAAGCAGAAAGAAACAGAAGACATGCCCCACGAGCACGAGCATGACCACGAGCACGAGCATGACCACGAGCATGAGCACGAGCACGAACACCACGGACACCATTGCCATTGCCACGATGACGATGACTGCGGATGCCACGAGCACCATCACGGCGGGGATGAAGGCGAGGAAGAGCACGGCCTTGCCAAGATAATCATCGCCGCAATCCTGTTCATTGCGGCCATGCTGATTGAGCACCTGGTGAACTTTGACGGCGACACTGACCACAGCCGCTTCCTGATTGTAAGAGCGGTCTGCCTGGCGCTCTACTTCGCCTCCTATATGCTGACGGGACTGGGAGTCCTGCGCGAGGCCGTCGAAAACCTTTTCCACGGTCAGATTTTCGGAGAGGAATTCCTCATGGCCATCGCCACAGTGGGGGCGATTGTCCTGGGGGAATATTCGGAGGCGGTAGCGGTCATGCTGCTTTTCCAGATCGGGGAATTCCTGGAGGACAAGGCCGTGGACCGGTCCAAAAAGTCCATATCGTCCCTCGTTGACATACGGCCTGACAAGGCTGCCATAAAAAAGGACGGCAAGGTGCAGGAAGTCCTGGCCAGCGAGGTGCGCATAGGCGACATAATACTGGTAAAGCCAGGCGAGCGGATTCCCCTGGACGGTAAGGTCATAGGCGGCAGGAGCTTCGTTGACAGCTCCGCCATCACGGGCGAAAGCGTCCCCCGCGAAATACTTCCCGGCGACACGGTACTGTCCGGTTACGTCAACAGGGACGGCGTCATAGAGGTGCAGGTTGAGAAGGAATTCTCCCAGAGCACTGCCAGCCGCATACTGGAGCTGGTTCAGGACGCGCAGGGAAGGAAGGCCAGCACGGAACGCTTCATAAAGAGATTCGCCAAGGTCTACACCCCGGTCGTATGCCTGCTGGCCCTTCTGCTGGCCACAGTGCCACCACTCATCATCACGCTGGCAGGGCTGGAAGGAGCTGGCTCAGGCACATTATGGCGGACGTGGGTTTACCGTGCGCTTGAGCTTCTGGTCGTATCCTGCCCCTGCGCCCTGGTCATATCCGTTCCCCTCAGCTTCTTCGCAGGGCTGGGACTGGCCTCTTCAAGAGGAATCCTCATAAAGGGCTCCAACTACATAGAAGCGCTCAGCAAAATCAAGACAGTCGTCTTTGACAAAACCGGTACCCTGACCAAAGGCGTGTTTGAGGTTACGGCCGTCCACCCGGCCGCCCCGGAAAAAATAGCCGCGGACGAGCTTTTGGCCCTTGCCACCCATGCGGAATACTATTCCACCCACCCCATCTCGCGCTCGCTCAAAGCGAAGCACCATTGCCCGGTATGCGAAAGGCTTCTGATAAGCACGGCGGACGGGTCCGACGCAAAGGAGATAAGCGGCCGCGGCGTAAGGACCGTCCTGGACGGCAGGACAGTAGTCGCCGGCAACGCCGCATTCATGCGCGAGGAAAACATACAGGGCATTGTTCCCTGCCAGGAGAAAGACAGCGGGACCATCATCCATGTCGCGGTGGACGGAGAGTACGCCGGTCATATAGTTATAAGCGACGTGCTCAAAGAAGGTTCGCCCAAAGCCGTTGCCAGCCTGCGGTCCCTCGGCGTTGACAAAATCGTGATGCTGACAGGGGACGAGGAGGAAGCCTCCCGCCATGCGGCGGAGCAGCTGAAGCTGGATGCCTGCTTCTACGGACTGCTTCCGCAGGACAAGCTTGCAAAACTGGACCAGCTGATAAAGGAGCGCGAGAACACGAATTCCAGCGTCGCCTTCGTCGGTGACGGCATAAACGATGCCCCCGTCCTGAGCAGGAGCGATGTGGGCATAGCGATGGGTGGCATAGGCAGCGACGCCGCCATAGAAGCCGCCGACGTGGTGATAATGGACGACATGCCCGAAAGAACAGCCGAGGCCATACGCACCGGCCGCCAGACCATGACGAACGTATGGCAGAACGTCTGCTTCTCGCTGGGAGTCAAGCTCCTCATCATAGTCCTGTGCGCACTGGGGCTTGCCAACATGTGGCTGGCCGTATTCGGGGACACGGGAGTGACGCTACTGGCCGCGCTCAACAGCATGAGGCTGCTGGGCAAGAAGCATCCGCGGAAGGCCTAGTTCTTACTACGATTCTGTGATATATTCTGTCGTAACAGCGTAGCACTTACGCTGAAAACACCATGGAGGAACACATGAAACTTTTGAAATCCCTTGCGGCCATATCTTTCGCCGCAAGCGCAATCCTTCTCGCATCCTGCTCTACGATGGGCGGGCAGGCAAAGAAGTCCGGCGTGCCGGACACCAGCGTGGCCCTCGTCAAGGACATGAAGATAGGATGGAACCTTGGCAACACGCTTGACGCGCATGAGGACGGAATACGGAACCAGGGAGTCGCATCCGAAACATGCTGGGGCCAGCCGCTCACCAAGCCGGAGATGTTCACCGGCCTGTACAGGTCGGGCATCCGCACCGTCCGCATCCCCATCACCTGGCACAACCACATCGCCGACAGCAACTATACGATCGATCCGGACTGGCTCGCCAGGACAAAGCAGGTCGTGGACTATGCCCTTGACGCGGGGCTGTACGTCATAATCAACAGCCACCACGACACGGCGGCCATACCCAACTTCGCCTTCGGGCAGGGCTACTACCCCACCCGCGAGGCCCGTGACAACTCAATCAACTTCCTGACCCGCGTCTGGGCGCAGGTCGCGGAAACCTTCAAGGACTACGACAACCACCTCATCTTCGAGCTGATGAACGAGCCTCGCCTGCGCGGGCACGACCGCGAGTGGTGGTACGACGCGGAGAACGTAGACTGCAAGAACGCCCTGACGGTAATCTGCGACTACGAGCAGCGCTGCCTGGACGTCATCCGCAAGAGCGGCGGCAACAATGCGAACCGCTACGTGATGGTCCCCGGCTACGTCGCCTCCCCCTGGGGCGCAATGAACGACGTGTTCAATCTGCCCAAGGACAGCGCGGCAGACCGCCTTATCGTCGCCGTCCACGCCTATGACCCCTGGGTCTTCGCGGGCGAGCACCCCGGCGTAAGCCAGCTGACCGACGAGGCAAAGGAAGGCATAAAGTCCACCTTTGACAAGCTGGGCGAGACCTTCGTGCAGAAAGGAATCGGAGTCGTCGTAGGTGAGTGCGGGGCCACGAACAAGAACAACCTGGACCAGCGCGAGGCATGGTTCCGCTATTACTTCGGCCAGGCCAAGAAGAACGGCATCACTGCGATAATGTGGGACAACGGTTCGGCCGAGGTAGGCCCGGACGGCAACACGAGCGAGCACTACGGCTACTACAACCGCACCGAGCAGAAGTGGTACTTCCCCAGCCTGCTCAAGGCCGCCCTGGACGGCGTGGCTGACGGCGAGCGCAAGTAATTGCAGGCCTAACGCAAGCAAGGCAGGCGAGCGCCAGTCTTTCCGTCAAGGAAACGCCTGCCTCATGCCTGCCTGCTGCAGGAAGCCCCTTTGCCTAAAGAACGAAAATTTGCTATAGTCTGTCCCATAAAGAAAACTTTTGGGGGAGACTATGGACATCGCTGAAATAGACGCATCAGGGCACGGGCTTCAATACTTCTGCAAGTGCATCGTGCATAAATCCCAGCAGGTAAAAGGACAATCGGACGTTTACCTGCTGGAAACGGATGCCATATTGCCGCGCAAGGAACAACTGGCACCGAAACCCGGCCAGTTCTACCTGCTGCGACGGGCCATAAGCTCGGTCGAATACGGCCGCCCCATAAGCGTTTACCGCAGCGAGGAGCGGATTGATTCCGAGACGGGCCTTAAGGTCGTGAAGCTGGAATTCCTGATACTGAAGAAGGGCCGCGGTACGCAGGAACTTGCGAGCCTGCTTCCCGGCGACGAGCTT
>CAMNGY010000014.1 GCA_946538795.1 uncultured Treponema sp. | reverse complement strand
TCTATGACGAGTACAACCAGAAATACGAGATTGTCTATGACTGCGGGAACGGTTTTGACAAGGACTTCGTCATCGGCCAGATCAAGGAGCAGGCAAAGATCGAGATTGCCCTCCGCCGCTTCCTAAAGGACAACGACGGCAGCGCGCTCTGCACGAACTTCCAGGATCTGCACGGCATGAAGCAGCTGCCGGGCCTGGCAATACAGCGCCTGCTCGCCGACGGTTACGGATTCGGCGCGGAAGGCGACTGGAAGACCTCCGCACTCGTGCGCACCTTCAAGGTGATGACCGCAGGACAGGTCGTTGAAGGCAAGAAGGGCAACGCCTTCATGGAGGACTACACTTACAACCTGGTCCCGGGAAAAGAGGCGAACATGGGAAGCCACATGCTGGAGGTTGACCCCGAGATTGCCGTCTCCAAGCCCAAGATTGAGGTACACCACCTGGGAATAGGCGACCGCGAGCCGCCCGCCCGCATGGTGTTCAACACGCTGGAGGGAGAGGGACTCGTCGCCGCCGTCGTGCAGATGGGCGGACGCTTCCGCTGTGTCGTCAACGAGATAGACGTGATCCCGCCGGAAGCCCCGCTTCCCAAGCTGCCGGTCGCCCGCATGCTCTGGAAGCCCAGGCCAAGCCTTGCCACGTCCGCCGAAAGCTGGATCCTTGCGGGCGGCGGCCACCACACGGCGTTCAGCAACATCATCAGCGCGGACATGCTGCGTGACTGGGCCGAGATGGTCGGAATCGAGTGCGTCGTGATTGACGCTGACACCAAGGTGCACCAGTTCCGCAACGAGCTTCGCTGGAACGAGGCATACTGGAACGGCAGGTAATTCCTCGGATCGTATTTTCAGGGACAGCGCGAAACCTCTGGTGCAGCTGTGGCTTCTGACCACGGTTTTGCCAAGACAAGGCCGTGGTTTTTCGAGCTGTCCTAATTTTTTTTATCAGCAAGGAGCAGAGTATGTCGGATTTATCTCACAGGAAAGCGGAAGTAAGAGTAAGGGTTGTAGGAAAGGACGGGAAGCCTGTCATAGGCACAAAAGTCCGAATCGACCAGCGGGGGCATGAATTCCTTTTTGGATGCGGGGCTTTTGAATCGCTCCCCTACACGAACGGGCCGGAAGTCCACAACGGCAACGGCAGCCTGAACGAGGCGAAGCCCCTGACGGATGCGGAAAAGGAAGCGTTCCGTGCCAGGCTTGAAGACCGCATGCAAAAATGGCTGGGGCTTTTCAACTACGGGACGCTTCCATTCTACTGGGGAGGCTTTGAGCCTGAGGAAGGCAAGCCCCATACAGACCAGCTCATGGCCGCCGCGAAGTTCCTTAAAAGCAAGGACGTTACGGTGAAAGGCCACCCGCTCTGCTGGCACACCGGATGCGTTTCCTGGCTCATGGACTATGACAACAAGACCATTTTGAGAAAGCAGATTGAGCGGATTCACCGCGAGGTCGGCAGCTTCAAGGGCATAATCGACATGTGGGACGTTATCAATGAGGTCGTCATAATGCCCATTTACAATAAGTACGACAATGCCATCACCCGCATCTGCAAGGAGCTGGGACGTGTCGCGCTTGTAAAGGAGGTGTTCTCCGCGGCGCAGGAGAGTAACCCGGACGGAGTATTCCTCATCAATGACTTCAACCTTTCCACGAACTATGAGATTCTCATTGACGGCTGCCTGAACGCAGGGGTACCCATCAAGGCCATAGGGCTCCAGTCCCACCAGCATCAGGGGGTATGGTCTAAGGAGAAGATGGAGGAAATCCTGGGCCGTTATGAGCACTTCGGGCTTCCCATCCACTTTACGGAGAACACGATTGTCGCAGGCCCCCTCGTTCCCCCGGAAATAGACGACCTGCAGGACGTGCATTATGAGGACGATGCCGCCACACCCGAATACGAGCAGAAGCAGGCAGATGCCCTTGAGTCGATGTACCGCACGCTTTTTGAAAAGCATCCGCTCGTGAAGGCAATCACGAACTGGGATTTCGGAGACGGGGCATGGCTGAATGCTCCGAGCGGCGTCATCCGCAGGGACAATTCCCTCAAACCCGCATACAACGCCCTCCACCGCCTGATAAAGGAGGAATGGCACACGAGCTGCGAGGCTGTTACGGATGCTGGCGGATACGTGACGGTAAACGGCTTCAAGGGAAGCTATGAGCTGACGGCGGACGGCAAAAAGGGACGCTTCAGCTTGTCGGACGGCAAGGAGGTTGTCGCTACAGTAGAATGAGCTGGCGACGGGGCGGATGCTAAAATGCCTGCTGAGCGCATAAAAGCACCCGCTGCCCGCCCTGACGCCCCCGCAAGCGGGGGCTGCGAACCTACTGCGTGCTGGGCAGGCTCTCTACATCTTTCCTGCTGACATTTCAAGCTGGTTCAAGCTGGTTCTCTTGTAAAAAGCCGCGCTTTTCAGTAAAGTGTAGCATCATCGTATTATCATAATGGAGGACTTTTAAAAATGTCTATTTTGGAAAAAATCGGAAGCTTCTTCGGCAAGTTCATGGCCGTCATCGTGCTTGCGGTCGCGGCGCTCTCCCTCTTTGTTCCGAGCTCGACGCTCTGGGTCCAGACAAAGTGGGTCAACTACTTGCTGATGATCGTCATGTTCGGCATGGGACTCACGCTCAAGCTGGAAGACTTCAAGCTCGTCTTTACCCGGCCCAAGGATATCCTCATCGGATGCCTCGCACAGTTCACGATCATGCCCCTGCTCGCCTTCGCGCTCGGCAAAGTCTTCGGCCTTGAGATAGGCCTGCTCGCCGGCGTCATCCTTGTGGGAACATGTCCCGGCGGAACTTCAAGCAACGTCATCACCTACCTGTCAAAGGGCGATGTCGCCCTCTCGGTCAGCATGACGAGCGTGAACACCCTGCTGGCCCCCGTCCTGACACCGGCAATCACCTACCTGCTTCTGCGCACGAGCGTCCACGTGGACGTGCTGAGCATGTTCCTTTCCATCGTCAAGGTCGTGCTTGTTCCCATCGCGCTCGGATTCATCATCAACAAGTTCTTCGGGAAATTCACGCAGAAGATCGTCGCTATCCTTCCTGCCGTCTCCGTCATCGCCATCTGTCTTATCGTCGCGGCGGTCGTTTCCCACAACGCGCAGAAAATCCTCACGACCGGAGCCATCGTGTTCGTCGTGGTCATCCTGCACAACCTGCTCGGCTATGCCTGCGGCTTCCTTCTGGGAAAGATTCTGCGCCTTTCGGTCCCCAAGACGAAGGCCCTTTCCGTCGAAATCGGCATGCAGAATTCCGGCCTTGCGACATCCCTTGCGGGAACCGCATTCCCTGACCTTGCCATGGCGACCGTTCCCGGCGCAATCTTTTCCGTCTGGCACAACATTTCGGGTGCGATTCTTGCGAACGTCTACCTGAAGTGGCAGAACAAGGACGAGAACAAGTAGGCCAGTATAGCAGAAGAGGATGGCGCGTCCGATTGAAGTTGACATGCCGTCCTCCGAATGCGGAAGATTTGCACGGAATTATTTGAGGCCCCCTCCGTCCAACCGCCCCTGTCCCATTCGCAGACGAAAATCCGCGCGTACGCTATGCCCGAAACACGGAGCGCAGGGGGTATTATGCGTATAAGGGTTGCGATGTCAAGAAACTGGGAGACTATTATAGATGGGGAAAATACAATATAAAAGGTTGGATGCTGACTGTTTCAACTCACATTCGCTGGATTCTTTTGTCCGCCATCAGGCTGTGACCGAGTGCTGGAGGGAAGTGGATAATAAATGGGTGCTTGTGCCCAATCCTTTTATTGAAAACTGGACGACAGAACAGTGCCGGGCAATCGCGGAGGATATAGCGCGGCACATGAACCATGACCAAACAGCTTTCGGCGCATTTGACGGCGGGCGTATCGTTGGCTTTGCGAACGTATCTCACCACATTTTTGGAGAAACGGCGAATTACGTGGAGCTGGTCTGCTTCCAAATTTCCGAGGAATACCGTCAGCGGGGCATTGGGAGGAAGCTTTTTGCAATGATTTGTGAGGAGGCCCTGCGGCTTGGAGCAGACAAACTGTACATATCGGGCCATTCCTCGAAAGAATCACAGGCAGCGTACCATGCGCTTGGTTGCAAGCATGCAGAGGAGATTAATGATATCCTGGCAGAGAAGGAACCTTTTGACGTACAGCTGGAATATATATTGTGAAGGGAAGGGGCTGGTGGGGTGCTGCTTGTTCAGCCCCGATTGTTGGGGACAGCCCCCCAGAGGGGAAGAGAACACGGCCTGAGTTTCCCCTTGTTGCTCAGGTATAGTGTCCCTTACAGGCAGCTATGATTATATTGTCCCCTTCCTGCTTGTATACAATCCGGTTTCCCTCGTCAATCCTCCGGCTCCACCAGCCACTGAGGTTATTTTTCAAAGGCTCCGGTTTTCCGATTCCATCAACAGGATTCCTCTGGATATCCTTTATAAGGGCATTCAGCCGCCTGCGGGTCTTTTTGTCTTCTGCCTGCCATGAACAGTATTCGTCCCACGCATTCTCATACCACAGGATTTTCAACGGCTACGCCTCTACCAGCTCGTGCTCTGACAGGACTGCCTTGCCGCTGTCTATTTCCTGCGTCACTTTCTCCAGATACTGAATGTTGGGCTTGGAATAGAAGGGGTCAAGGGAAAGGTCGAACGGAATCCTCTGCTCGCGGATGACTTTCTTGACAAACATCTTGAATGCGGTGCTTATGGTAAGCCCCAGTTGTTCACAGATGTCTTCAAAGGTGTCCTTTTCCTCCGTATCCATCCTGAAATTCACCATAGTCTGTGCCATACATTCACCTCATATATAAATATAAAGCGATTGTAAGCATTTGTAAAGCAAAATATCATCGGTTTCTCACAATGGGGCCGAAATTTGTCAGTGTTAGCATCGGGCGAGTTTGGCCATCTCCAGGCAGCTTTTTGCGACAGCATGGAATCATCGCCCTGTACTTAGTCTGCTCCTACAAGCGCCCTGAAGATACAGGCGTATGATACCGTGATAGCTGTGTTTTTTTTGTTGACAAGCAGAATCTTGTCGGTTACTATAAAAAGTACCAGAATATCGGTATCACATTACTACTTCAGGGGGGGGGCTAGCTATGGATTACAGCTTCATACCATGTACAAAGTTCATCAGGGCTTTCACCGGCATCCTGCTGGGCATGCTGCTTGCCGGAACGGCAGTCGCCGCCGGAAACGACGCGGGACAGGCAGTGCTCGACCGTTACACCGCCCCGGACAAACTGGCACAGCCACGGCTTGAGTCAATACGTCCCTTCATCGGCACGGTGAAAGAAGAGCCCCTTCCCAAAAGCGTGGCGGACAGCATAAAGGCGTATAAATCCCTCACGGTCAAAGCCTACAGCATTGACGGAATCCACATCTGCGACGCCGAATGGAACGACGGAAAGAAAAACAAGCCCCTGCTGATTTACCTGCACGGAGGCTGGGCAAACCGGGCATACCTGTATGAGCGCGGGGTAAACGAAAAAAAGGAATTCGGAAAGGCGACGTTCGCAAACTATGCCGAAGGAGGTTTCCGCCTCATAACGCTGGATGCCGCAGGGCTTGGAGCAAGCGAAGCAGGGCCGATCGATGCCTTTGCCAGCAACGCCGAGACGGTCGGCTACATTGACCGCATCATCGAGTACTTCAATACCGTGGACAATGTCGATGCAACAAAATTTGTCCTGCACGGCTTTTCAATGGGCGGCAACACCGCCTATGCATACGTAACGCACGGCAGCTATAAGCCTGTGGCAGTTATCTGCGAGGCAAGCATCCCTGACTTCTCCGATCTTGCAGAGGGCCCCATGTATGACAGCTTCGGGGCCGGAAGGAGCTTTGACAGCCCTGATTATCCCTACCCTTCCGTCATGTCCCGGGAGCAGATTCAGGAATTTGCCAGACGCTATTCCCCGATCCGCTGGCCGGAGAAATTTGAAGGCGTGTATCTCATTGCCGGCAACGGGACGGACGACACGGTCCAGCCGCCTGCGAGCGCGAAGCTGCTTGAATCAAAGCTTAGGACCCTCGGATACAGGGATTTCCATTTTGAGCTTATAAAGGAGAATCACTGGCATGTTGATTACATCCGTAAAAATGCCCTTGCGCTGCTCAAGAGAAAGCTCGATTTCGTAAGAATCAAGGCCGGCACGTTCATGATGGGTGCGGACAGCGGTGCCGGACGGGACGATGACAACGCCCACAGCGTGACGCTGACCCGGGATTTCTATATGTGCGATCATGAGGTGACACAGGATGAATACGAGGCGGTGATGGGGAAAAACCGCTACACCAAAGAGGCCGGAAAGCCTATGGTGCGCATAGACTGGTTTGCTGCGACAGACTACTGCAACAAACTGAGCGAGAAAGAGGGCCTTACCCCCTGTTACACGAAAAAGGGAAAGACTGTGACCTGTGATTTCACGGCGAACGGCTACCGGCTACCAACCGAAGCGGAATGGGAATATGCGGCACGTGCCGGTGACAACACGACTGACAGAGAGACATGGAGCGGAACGAACGAGGAAAGCTTGCTCGGTGAATACGCATGGTACCTGGACAACAGCGGCGGAACGATTCAACCGGTCAAAGGAAAAAAGCCGAATGCCTGGGGGCTGTATGACATGAGCGGAAACGTATGGGAATGGTGCTGGGACGCTTATTCCATATACAGCGGAGAGTCGGAGACCGATCCTACGGGGCCTGCCTCTGGTTCCCGCCGCATACGTCGCGGCGGAGGCTATGACGGAAGCCGTCCGGTCTTCTTCCGGCAGCCGACAGACCAGAAGCTCAACAAAAGCGACATGACGGGATTCCGCGTGGTCCGCACCGCAGTTTCAGAATAAAGCATCTTCCGCTGCGACCCGCATGGGGGGCGATGAGTCAGGCCGGCTACATCCGTTCCAGCAGTTCCTCCGCCTCCCGCTCCGTGCCTTCGTCGGCGATGAGCCGGTAGAAGCTCCCGTTTCTTTCCCATTCGTAGACGAAAATACGCGCACCTCCTTCCACGCATTCTTCCCTGCGCACGGACAAAGAGCCGAGCCTGATTTCCTCAGTCCTGCCGGGAGGCAGGCCGTCACCATTCGGGAACGGGGCCGCCCTGCATTCGACCGTGAGGCCGCTGTCGTAACAGCGCGTGACGGAAACTCTTTTTTCGTTCCCTTCCGCGGTCTCGCAGATGAAGGTCGCGGTTCCCTTGGGAAGCTGGATCTTGAATCCGGCCTCCCTGCCGAGCTTTCTGGCCGAAATGCCGCTCCTGTCTTTCATCACGAGCGGCGGTGTGCCGTGCAGCCTGGCCAGCCACTGCCCCTGCAGCTCAGAAAGCCTGTCCTCGTCCTTTCTGCCCCAGTTGCCGAAGCCGCAGCTTCCGCCGTTTTCCGTCTCGTACATGATGTGGAACAGGCCGTCATGCTCCGGGCGGATGTCCTCGCGGAATACCAGCATACGGTTTGCCCTGTCGTAGGAGTATTCGTAGCCTTCTATGGCTTCCCGCCCGTCCAGAAGCACGAGCAGGTCACTTGAAACGCCCGCAAAGTCGTGCAGGCAGAAGCGTTCGGGACGGCTTGCCGTGCCTTCTATGTGCAGTACCGTGCTTGCGAACGGCAGCGGCGCGTTCAGGCTGAGCCTGGTCGTCTCCGGGTCGTATGAGTATCCGCCGGCAGATATTGTCTTCCTGCGCGAATGCCTTTCCATATCGACGGCGATGACGGACGATATGGAGCTGAACACGCGGACCGTGTATGCCTCCCCGTTCTGGTCAGCCAGCGTGTTCACGGGGTATACGTCCGACGGCTTGGAGTGGATTGCCCTTGCCGCAAGCACGGAGCCCGCGAGGAACAGGAACGCCGCCACGAACGGCAGGGCGGACAACAGTTTTTTCATTCTTTTCTCCCGTTAAGTTTCCCGGTCAGCTGCGAACTCTCACGGCATTTTCATGCCATGCGTCCGCGCTGCCTTGCTTCATTATCCGCAGGAACGGGGCATCGCGCCATCGGGAGAAGGGATGAATTGTACCGAAATCCGCTTATCCGCCCCTCATCCGAACGGATGATCCTGCACCCAGGCGCACAGTCCGGCACGGTTGTGCACGCCGGCCTTCTCGTAGATGTGCTGGATGTGGGTCTTCACGGTCGCCAGGGAGATGAAAAGCACGTCGGCCGTTTCCTGCGCGGTCTTTCCCTGCATGATAAGGGCGGCGACTTCTTTTTCCCTCGCGGAGAATATGCCGGGCACGGACGCTTGCACGGCGGCATTTCCCGCCTGCCCCTTGTCCCCGCCCGTGAAGGAAAGCAGCACGCAAGCTATGCCCGCGACACAGAGCGCAAGGCAGAGGACGGAGGCGGTGATGCTCAGCAGGTTGAAGTCAAAGCCAAGAAGTACCATGACCCCGTACAAGAAGGACGGGGCGAATGTCTTTGCGAACAGGAAGCGGAACCGTACGGCCCTTTTACGTTCCAAGAGCCTCAGCGAGGCGTATATCAGGCAGGAGCAGGAATAGAGGGCGAGCGCGTCCAGGCCCTCATAGAGGTAGACGAGCGAGTTCGTGGTCAGGAAGAGTATGTCTTTCAATATGCGGGTCAGCGCGAACGCCGTCAGCGGGCAGAAAAAGCTGACTGCATGTCCAGACGGGAACTTGTCGCTCATATCTTTACTGTAGCACAAATCGTCCGTGTTTCCAAGCCCCGGCCATCATCCGCACAGGAAGCGAATCGGATTAGACCAGTGCAAGCAATCGGTTCAACAGGGAAATGAGCGGTGTTGTGTCGGAAACTACAATCATGCAAGCATAGCCTCCGTTTCCGAGCTTTTCTGCATTGCAAAATCGATGTTCCGCATGTCCTGCTCTACTTCTTCCCATGTTTGGTTTACATACGGAATACCCATGTCGGCATACAACCCTATCAATTCCCATTTAGGAATGCCCAGCAGCTCTGCCGCCCGCCCGTGCGAGATAGTCATGTCTGCAATAGCAGGATACAGGAGCATAGCCCGCTCACGCACATCAGGAGTGCCGTCCGCCTCAGTCTTTACGTAACGGGCTGCTGTATCAGGAATGTTGAACGTAATGTTCGCCATAATGAAACCTCCTTGCCAAGATTATAGCATAAAATCGCAGAACTGTATACATAAGTTCTCACTATACGTTATCTCCCGGAGTTCCAGCTTGAGCCGGTGCCGCTCATTACGGCGGGATTCCCGGTCCTCGTCCTTCCAGTAGCGCGTCCTGAAGCCCTCGTAGTGCCACAGCTCGCACTTTCGCTTGTAGTCCAGCCAGTTGTCTATCAGCTTGCATTCTGATTCGGCCCCGCTGTCGGGGATGACGCGGCAGTTCCAGTAGAGCTTCTCCTTGACCTCGCGGAGGTAGGATGCGGGGATGTCCGGGTGCCAGCAGAGGACGGGCCTCCCGTACCTGTCAAACTCCTGAAGCTTTTCGGAGAAGTATTTCTGTGCGGCGGGAGACAGTTTTCTGTAGTCGCGCTCATCCAGGTCAAGCAGCTCAAGCCTGCCCTTCTGGTAAAGCTTGTCCTTGAAGAAGGTGTCCTAAATCTTTTCTTCCCTGTTCAGCCAGCGTATCTTAAAAAAGCGATGCTCAATCGCATTATGAATCGTGCGGTATGATTTCAGATTGCAGAGGCGGAAGGGTTTGTCCGAGAAAACAAGATGGCTCGTGGCCGCGTCCACGGCTTCGGACAGCCCCTTGTCCTTGTTCCGCAGGGATTCAATGAGGGTGAGCCTGACCTTGTATCCTGCGAGCGTCCTGGGAATTTCCTCATACTCCTGAGGGTTCCCCGCACGTTTCGACAGGTCCCGCTCTTTCTTTTCCAGCGCGCGGAGCTTCTTGTGATATGCCAGCCGCAGCTTGCTTCTTGTAGGTCTCATACCCCCAGTGTACGCCCCGGCAGCCGGGCTGTCAGTAAAGTCGTAGTTTAAAGCGGAGGAAAATCTGTCTTGCCGTTTTTTATCATTTAGTGTACTATGGTGACAAGAGAAGAGGCTGTTTCAGGCAGGAGGAAAACATGGAGTATAAGGTCAATTTTACATGGGATGAAGAAGCTGATGTGTGGATTGCCCAGAGCGATGATATTCCCGGACTTGTGCTTGAGGGAGGTTCATTGGACGCATTAATTGAGCGAGTCCGTTTCGCTGCCCCGGAGTTGATCGAGCTGAACAAAGCCCCCGCCGTCAATTCCCTGTATCTCACGGTGGAACGACGAGAGAAGGTCTTTGCATAATGGCTGAATACGAGAAAAAGGTTCGGGAACTGTTTCTTTCACACGGCTGCCTTTTTATACGTCACGGCAGGGGCGACCATGACATATATTTCAGTCCGATTACGAAGCGGAATTTTACCGTTGACTCAAAGATAAAATCCCGCCATACTGCAAACGCGATTATGAAACAGAGTGGCATCGATTGGCATTTTTAAGAAAACGAGCATAAAGAAGTCCTCCAAAGCGTGTTGGTTTTCTGGCGGGCTGTTATCAATAGCTCAACGGAGGCGGTCGCTAGTTTGCAAGCGTCCCCATCTGCTACGGAGAAAAGCAAGGAACAGTGCATTTTAAACCACAAGTTTAATGACAAAGTCAGCGTTATCCGCTATACTGACCTTA
>CAMNGY010000013.1 GCA_946538795.1 uncultured Treponema sp. | reverse complement strand
TTTGGCGTAAGCCGGGAACTGTACCTGGACTGGGGGGAGCTTGCCCGGCTGGAATTCCAGAAAAACCGTCCTGCCGCCGTGCTTGCCTGTATTCCGACTGCAAGCAGGCCTTACGGGGCCATTTATCCGTATACGACTGTGCTTGACGACAGGGATGGCTTTGTAGCTGAGATCCTTTGGGAGCTTTATAATGAGGGAAAAGATTTTTCGGAGGAGGAGAAGGATAACGTCCGGCTGTTCAACTGGCATAAGCTTCTGGAAGCCCTCAGGGAGATGGAGGATCCTTGGCTTGTTGACAGCGAGAAAATAAAAGCAGCGGTCAGGTCCGGGAAATTCAGCAAGAGCAAGATAAAGAGCTGGGTAAAGAAGCCCAGCTAGTCCGTTGTCTATTTCTTGAGGTTAAGCTTAACGTACAGGCCCGCTGAATATGAAACTGCGTCTACGTGCGGATAGTTCTTGTACCAGGAGTTCTTTGCATAAAGCTCATTCTTGAACCCGACGGACACAAAATTGCTCAGCGGCAGCTCAAAGGAAAGCTGTGCGTGGTTTATTAGCTCTATGCCTTCCGGCTCGTACTCAACGTCCGGGTCGGGCAGGTCGTAGCAGAGGTAGCTGTGCAGCGTGAAATCCAGTACATCCCCGTTATCCCATCGGCTGCAAAATTTGCCAGCGAATTCCAAGCCTGATGTGTAGGAGTATGAGCGTAACTCCTCGCCTTGGTACAAGTTGCGGCGGATGAAGAACATGTCGGTCGTACCCAGCAGGTTTATTCCCAAGTTTGCTTGGTATTCCAAAGTAGTGGAAGGGCGTCTTCTTCGTTGTTTGAATGCGAAGCCGGGGGCGAGCGATGTGAACTCATAGAAGTTCTTCCATATGAAATCGTAGTTCATGGACATACCTATGGTTGTGTCAGTCTCCTTTTCCTCCGGAAGGGTCCGGGAAAAGAGGATTCCGTTGCTGAACAGATGTATGTCGTAGCCTTTCTTGCGCTCGTCAGGCTTGAAGCCTTTTCCTGATGAAACCCCCATGCCGCCGCCGAAAGTCATTTCAAACTGGCTGTATGGTGTGTTGCTCTCGTGCCCGTAGGGATCGTTGTATTCCACGTAGGCATCCAGACCTGCCAGAGCTGGGTACATCTCCTCTAAGGATCCGCTTGATATGGGACGGCTTTTTATGTCATTACCGTAACCGTCTCCATAGTAGGATACTCCCAGTCCCGCGCAGAAGTACGGGCTGAACGACAGCCTGTACACCGCTCCGTGCTGGCCCTGTGGCTTGTGACCGGTGGTGAAGTCCGTGTACAGGCGCATTGGGTTAAAGAGGTAACCCAGTGGTGCCCATACATCCCCTGCTGAAATGGAGAGCCTGTACAGCATCTCGCCCATGGAGAATGCTCCTATGGTGGTATAAACCATGTCGTTTATGGAAGGGGCGTTCTTCTCAAAGAAATTTTCCCAAATCGTGGAGCTTACGGTTGACATCGCCAATGCTCCAAGGAAGTTGAAGTTGGAGTTTCTGGCCCCCATGTAGGCGAGGTTTCCTTGGTATGGATGCAGGACAAAGTTTGTCCAGTACCAGTCATGGTCAAACTTCATCTTCCTGTAATGGTTTACGTCTTCCCATTCCACCAGCGCCCAGTCACTCTTCAGTACGAACCTGTTATAGGATCCTATGACCAGAGGGTGGGCGAACGGGGAGGTGAGGCCTGTAATCCAGTTTATCCTCTTTTCCTTGTCTTTCTTGGTTTTCTTGCCGTCATAGTCGATCTCATATTGTGCGGTTGGGCTTTTCTCGCTCTCCTCTTCGGCTGTTTCAGCCGGGAGCGATTCTTCCTCGCTCTGCGCAACCTCTGCCTTGCTCTTTTTTGCTGAGGCAGGGGCCATGGCGAGGAGTGCGGCAATGAGCAGCAGGACGAGCTTTTTTACCATAACTGGTCTGAATTATAGCTTTTTGACAGCGCTTGTACAAGGGGAGGGCTCTCTTGTCGGGGAACCTCTGGTTCACGTGGGGGCCGCTTTGTATGAAAATTAACGCGTCAGCAATTCAAATGACAGTTCATTTCCCCTTGCGAGGATCTTGCTTTCCGCACCGATGATCAGTGGGACAGATGGACCAATGTGGCCTATGTCCGCATCCATTATGACGGGAACACCGTGACGGGCAAGGATGTCGGTGACAGCATTATACTGGTCCACGCCCATCATTGACTTATGCCATGAGGCAAGCGGGCGCCCAATGATGAAAACACTTGCGTTGGCAAACCAGCCCGCATTGTCCAGATGCCATATCTGTCGCCTTATTTCCATTGGGTTACCGTCGCATGACTCCAACACCCAGGCTACGGCTCCGTGCTCTTTGTTGAAATTCTTCATGTTGTCCAGCTGGGTCCCGCAGAGCAGGGCAAGCACATCCAGACAGCCTCCCAAAAGTATTCCGGATGAGGATACCTCTCCATCTTTGTCTGCCCTCCTCAATTTGCCATCCTGATGGATATAGGTTCTAAGTTTTTTCTCCATGTCCAGCACGTAGGGGGAGAAAGGATCGGTTTCTGTTGCCTTCTCGTCTGCTTCGGGACTTTGAAAACGGGAATATCCACTAATAATATTAGTTTTTCCTTCCAGCAGGGCCAGGGCGTCTGTTTCGGCCTGCTCCCAAGGCTTGCCGAAGCCGGTGAATGTTGGCCCGTAGATACCAGCTACATTTGAGATTGTGGCCAGAGGAAATATGAAATTCGTGTTGTCCGAGTAGCCCATGAACCACTTAGGGGGACATCCGGCAAGTTTATGGAAATCCAGGTGTCCCACAGTCTCGCACATCAGTTCTCCACCACCACATGAAATGACGGCCTGAGTTCCTGTGTCAAGGTAGAATTCCTCCAGCTCTTTGGCAGCCCGTTCCGGGGATGTGCTTATGCCAAGTCCGTCGCTCATCCGGCAGGTTGCTCCTACCTTAATTTTGTAGCCAGCTTCCTTGAATTTGCTTGCGGCGAGGTCAAAGCGACTACTGTATGGTTCGCTTGTTGCCCCGAATGATGGGGCTGTAACCCCTATGGTCTGACCAGGGGCGATGTTTGCAGGAATTCTCATTCTTCTCAGTATACAAGGGCAAATGAAGGAATTCAAGAAGAAATCGATGAGAAGAGCAGGACGGTCATATTATAGCAGAAATGGGCCGCCGTTCCGCATAGGAGGCTGCCGCTCTTCTTGTAGCATATACGGAGGATGGTCCCGCACAGCATTGCATTTGCTATTGCTAATGGTCCTAGGTAACGATGGGAAAGGGCAAATATGAGAATACAAATGCTTTCAACTATATAGTGAATGACTTTTTTGTGCTTGTTGAAGAATTTAATTCCTAATTTGAATATGATAATAGATGGGATTTCCGGCAGAAATGCCCGATACAGGCACTCTTCGTAGAAGGCCCCTATGGCAAGTGCCGCTGTGGCAAGAATCCATTGCCAGACGTTATTAGGTGAAGAGGCTGCTTGGACGGCCGGTCCCTGGAATGAGAGGGATGCGAGGATGGTTAGAACCAGTTCCATCAAGGCATAGACCAGCATGAGGGTCCCGAAGCTTACGGTTGCCAGTGAGAGTCCTCTGAGAGGGTGGCACGACCGGGGCGTAAGCTCTCTGTCCAGCTGGAATTTGAGCAGGATGGCTATCATAAGCGATTGGATGCGGGTCCAGTTGAGCTGTGGGAACGGGATTTCAGTTCCAGATTGTGAGGCAAGCAGGGGCGGGAGGACCAGAATCAGAAAAATTAGCAGAAATTCCGCACAAAGATATTTCAATTTCATCAAAAAGCTGTTACAATGAGTATAAGATGGAAATCATCGTCATAGGCGACGATACTTGTGACGATAGCCATCGTATATTTCTGTACCATTATAGAAGAAAGGTAAAAAATAGGGAAGGGGTCATTTTGAACGTCAAAACCATTTTGCTCATAATATTTATTGTGGTTCTTGTCATCATTGGGGGACTCAGGCTTGTTTCTATTTTCAGCGAGAAAATCAGCTTCTATGCATACGGACGTGAGAACGGTTTCCGCCTTTCGGAGATAGGGATAGTCTGGAAGACAATCAAGAAGCTGGAGATATTGGATCCGCTCTCGCTCTATGAGTCTATACCGACTTTGAACCGCGTCATAGCGATGGTCTTGTCCGAAAAGCGCAGGGAGGGTGGCACTGCTGCCGGGGGCCAGGTTCTGATTTCTAAGCTGAACAGGCTTAGGACAAAGGTTGCGCTTGAGGGGGACGAGAACTCGAGGATTCAGTCTACGGCCGCATTGGAAAGTGGCCAGAGGCTTTCCGTGATCTTTCCTGGCAGGGGGGTCTATGCATCCGTCGTGCTTAACAACGGCCGCCGTATAGAGATAGAGCTTCCTAAAAAGATTCTGAAGGTTGGAAGCTCCACGAAAAGCGAGATTTTGCCCCCTAACCAGTGGAAAGGCAAGACAGTGACAGTCTACATGTGGCGCAAAGGAGATGCCTGTTATGCGTTTGACACGACTGTGGACGACTCAGGCTCATTTGAAGGCAAGCCTTGCATTATGCTGAACCATACCAGCAAGCTGGACAGGATTCAGAAGCGCCAGGCTGTCCGCTGCGATTGCAAAATAGATGCCTCTCTGTTCTTCATAAAATCTACGGAGATCGACTATGGTAAAGTGGACCTGGATGAGGATGGAATCGCTTGCAGTCTGGCGGACATAAGCGAGTCCGGTGCACTCATCTGCATTGTTGGCAAAGAGAAGGGTAACAAGAGAATAAAGATACAGTTCTACCTTAGTAATATCCTCATAATGATGTTCGGAATAGTACATTCCGTGGAATACAGTAAGGAAAAGAACGAGTCACGACTGCATTTTGAGTGTACATATATAGATGACGACATGAGGAATACTCTGCTGAACTATATATATAGCAAGCTTGCTCTTGGGGATCCCGTTGAGGAGCTGAAGGTTGCTGCCAAGAAGAAGGAGGAAGCGGTAGATGCGAACATTCTTGGCGAGATTGCTTCAGCGACTGAGCTTGCCGAGAAAACTGATGCTGTTAGGCAGAGCGGATTGCTTGATCCGCAGGTCTAGTTCTGCTGGGTAAGGAGGATCATGGCACGGAAAGCTTTTGTCGCTTTTGCCGTATTGTTTTGCGCTTGCGGCGCTTTCCTCTCTTCCTCCTCATATCAAAAAAATTTTTTAAAGGGCAGCTTGACCGATAAGATTCAGGCGGTGGAGGAGGCTGCTGAATCCTCCGATAACCTTTTTATTGTGAAGGCCATGGACTTTGCTGTGACCTGCCATGGCGAAATTGGCGATGATGGGGATCTGGATCTGCTTATGGAGCGCGCGGCTCGTTTGCTGGACCTGGAGGTTCTACCCCCGGACAAGAGGAATGAGGCATTGCGCTGCCTGGGGCATGCCTTCACAGATTTTTCCTCCCAGGATGTCAGGCTTGCCGCGCTGGACCGTATTGCCACTTACATGACCCCGGATTCCTTGGAATTGATAAATGCTTTCGTCGCGGGGCGTGCTCAGGAGGAAGCTGATAATCCTGAGTTGGATACGATGGATGCCCTTCTGGAAAAAAGCCTTCTCATACTGAGGGAGGACGGGGACCGTGTATCGTTCAACATCCTTTTCATTGCTGATTTGATGGGTGTTTGGCGCAGTTACAGGCAGCTTCTGGAGGATTCCTTTGCTCCCCTGGCAGCAGGGGCGGAGAATGAGATACTGAAGATTGCGGACAGTGCGGGCGTGTCCCAGAAGATGAAAATCCTAGACATAATAGGTTCAAACGAAAATATTCCTAAGAAAACAAAAGGAAAACTTGCAGAAAAGATGATTCTGGAGGAGATAAATAGTGCGAGGGACAACAGAGGTGTTTTTTCCTCAAAGGAGGATGCCTTGCTGTACGTGCAGTCCGTCTCGCTTGCCGCCGAATGCCGCTGGACAAGGTGCGCCCAGAGCATTGCGGATTCGTTCTCCATAGCCTCCAAGAGCTATGGATGGGGGCTTCTGGATGCGGACGCTTTTTGTACCATAATAACGGATATGGTTCGTGTTTCATGTCCTGATACGGGCCGTTTCCTTTCCCAATACCTTGGTTCCCTCAACAAGGACATGGAGTCCGGTGGGACTCCGGAGGAGGCCGTTGTGCTTTCCGTTATAAAGGCATTGGGAGGTCTGGGGGACAAGGCGGCGTTTGATTATCTGCTGTATGCGACATATCTTGATTATCCGAGTGATGTCACGGATGCGGCCCGGCTTGCCCTTGCAAAATTGAAGTGGTAAAGTGCAATTCTCTTTTTATGGCGGCTGTTGCATCCGCCTTCTTGCTCTATACTGGTATTGTGCCCGTCAGGGATTCCGTGGAATATGCTTCCGTGGTCCCCATTTCTTCTGCCGTTTCCTTGGACTGCAGGCTTTGCTCCAGCCCGTCCAGGTCTTCTAAGTCACAGACTTATGGCGGAGGACCATATACTTGCGCTGCGGATGTCATGAGGTCCTGCGGGGATTTTCCTGGGGGCCAGGTTCTTGGTGATGCAGTGGGCAGAGTTCGCCTGTCCATTCCCGCTGACATGGTGGAATCCCTGTATCCGGGAAAGCTTTATTCCGGAAGGCGAGGCGGGTTCATTATGGAGGATGGAGCTGCATTCCGCGTGGCGGGAAGCTGGAATGCCAGAAAGGGGGCGTTCGAGGTTTTGTCTGCTGAGAATCTTGGCTGGGGGACAGGCCTGATTTCTTTGCTTCGTTACGTGAGAGCATGGGCACGGCTATGTTTCAGGAGGTTTTTGTATTCGTGGGGCAGGGCAGGGGGGCTGGTTCTGGCCCTGCTGTCAGGGGCAAGGGATTACTTGGATGCGGACTTGTCTGACTCCTTCCGCAGGGCGGGGCTTTCGCATGTGTTGGCCCTCAGCGGAATGCATCTTTCGTTGTTTTCCAGTTTGTTGGGCAAGCGGCGGAATTTTTTCGTCAGGTTTCTGTGCATGGCATGTTTCGTGTTCTTTGCGGGGTTTTCACCGTCCCTTTTCAGGGCTTTTCTATGCGCCTTGCTGCTTTCTGCCTGCGGGTGCCTGCATGTCCCTGGCGCGGACGGCAAAGCAGTTCTTGGATGTGTGTTCCTGCTTCATGTCCTCTTGCGACGGGGGGACATATACAGCCCGGCTTTCATGCTTTCCTATGGGGCAATGGCAGGAATTCTTTTACTGTCAGATCCCGTGCATAGGCTTATCTCGCCTTTTGTTCCTCCTGTCCTCGCTACGCCACTCGCTCCCTCTGTGGCGGCTTTCATAGCTACGGCTCCTATTTCCTTTTGCATCTTTGGCTTCGTGGCTCCAGCCGGGATTCTTGCGAGCGTGATTGTTTCGTCTTTGATAGGGCTTTTTATGCTGTTATCGCTGGTCTTGCTCCTGCTTGCCTTTTCTTTTCCCGTGCTTGCGCCTGTGGGGGCCTCTGTTCTTAACGTGCTGCTTGTTATCATAGAACATGTCGTCGGGGCCTTTGCTGCTTTCCCGGTAATCGGAGGGTAGGGAGAGCTTTGGGGCTTGTTTTCAAGAAGCTCTTCCTCTTGCCGTTTTCGGTGAAAAAAATATATATTCATATTGACAACGATTTTAGGAGAATTCAAGATGGCTGAAGAAGAGTGCGGACATGAATGTGGCAATTGTTCCAAGGAAGGATGCAAGGATAGGGACATGCATGAGCAGCTGCATGCAGGCTCCTCGGTCAAGAAGGTCATAGCGGTCATAAGCGGAAAAGGCGGCGTGGGAAAGTCCATGGTCACCAGTCTCCTTGCGGCGAAGGTACACAGGGACGGCTACAGGTCGGCGATATTGGACGCGGACATAACGGGTCCCTCTATACCGACGGCTTTCGGTCTTCAGGAGGAGAGGGCAGAAGGTGGCTCCATGGCTGGGCCGGACGGCAAGCACTCGGAGTACATCAAGCCTGTGACGAGTGCGGGGGGAGTGCAGATAATGTCCATGAACTTTCTTCTGCCTCATGAGACGGATCCCGTGATATGGCGTGGTCCGGTCATTTCTGGCGCGGTCCGGCAGTTCTGGGGCGACGTCGTGTGGGATAACGTTGATTTCATGTTCGTGGACTGCCCTCCGGGAACCGGTGATGTTCCCCTGACTGTCTTTCAGTCCATTCCGATTGACGGAATCGTAGTCGTCGCTTCCCCGCAGCAACTGGTACGCGTCATAGTGGAGAAAGCCGTCAACATGGCCAACATGATGAAGGTTCCGATCCTAGGACTCATAGAGAACATGAGCTATGTCAAATGCCCTGATTGCGGAAAGGAGCTGAGGATTTTTGGTGAGAACAACATAGACGGGATAGCGAAGGATTTTGGTCTTGAGGTGCTTGCCCGCCTTCCGATTGAGCAGAAAATGTCCGTGGCCGTGGACAACGGGGAAGTAGAGACTCTGGACGAGGGCTACATAGACCGTGCGGCCCAGGCAGTGGAAAGCCTGATAAAGAAGGTCTGATGCCCAGGCTGATCTGCGGCCCCATGGCAACGCTGAGCCATGAGGCTTTCCGCCGTTGCATAGAAAGGTTCGGCGGTTGTGACGAGTATTTTACGGAGATGATAAACGCTCCGTCGCTCCTGAACATGGGACCGTTCGAAAAATACTACCTTATGAGCGGTCCATGCCCGGAAAAGATAGTTTGGCAGCTTACGGGAAATGAGGCTGGTCCTCTTGCTGAGGCCGCGGCCTTTCTGGCGGGAAAAGAAGGGATTGGCGTGGACCTGAACATGGGTTGTTCGGCCCCGCAGATTTACAAGACTGGTGCGGGAATAGCCTGGATGACCAAACCCCTTGATGAGACCCGGATGGCTGTCAGGGCTGTGAAATCGGCCATGTCTGCTTATCCCATAAAGAGGCTCAGCGTCAAATGCAGGCTTGGAGATGAAGATTTCACGGAAAGAAGTTTTTTTTCGTTTGCGGACATGCTGGCAGAGGAAGGGGTGCAGCTTGTTACCCTTCACCCGCGTTCCAAGAAGGAGAAACTTGCCCGTCCGCCACGTTACGAATATGTGGAGAAACTCTGCCTTCATTATGGGGGGCGGTTGCAGGTTTATCTGAACGGAGGGGTAAAGGATGCGCGGACCCTTGAGGCTGCCTTGGCCGCCGCGCCTGATGTGAATGGGGTTATGCTTGCCCGCGCTGTCGCGCAGAAGCCATGGATATTCGCGGAGCTCAGGCATCTGGTGGATTCGGACTGTTTTGGCATGACTGGTAAGGAAAATACCGGATCATGTGCGACGGGCAATCTGGCGGACATAGATTGCCAGCAGCTTGCATTGGATTTTATAAGCGACATAGAGGCGTTTCAGCCGCCGGAATTCCACCGGACCAGACTCCAGCGTTTCTTTTCATATTATTGCGAGAACTTCTCGTTTGCTCATTACTTCAGGAGCAAGATGCTCAACGCCGGAAGCACCAGGGAGAGCTGTGAGATTGTGACCCGATACTTTTCCCAAGTGCCGGGTGACAGGTTTCGCACCCTGGCATTACAGTCTTGTCCAAGTTCAGACAAGTCAATATAATGATAGCTGGAAATCTCGAAAAACCGGCATGTGCTTTTTGGGAGATTCAAT
Source organism: uncultured Treponema sp. (assembly GCA_946538795.1). GTDB lineage: Bacteria > Spirochaetota > Spirochaetia > Treponematales > Treponemataceae > Treponema_D. The sequence continues at coordinate 1,063 of CAMNGY010000013.1, read as the reverse complement.
TAAGAAATTCATAAAATTTTGTATAGGGGTGTTGTACGATGGTCGCACTTATAATAGGTCTGATTCTGATTTTGTTTTGCGTATTCGCATGTTTACCTATGGGGCTTGCGTGGGGACCCGCCGTTATAGCCTTCCTTAAGGGGGGGGCACCGGTTGCTGCCGCTTTCATAGGTTTGGTTTCCGTCTTGATAGGCATTGCTGACATAAAGGATAAACGCGAGGCTATGGCGGAAGAGGAAGAAGCAATGAAGTCAGAGGAGACCAAGTGATATGGCGGATATTACCTCTTCCATTTTGAACGCACTGTTAAGTACTTCCAACATCAAGAGCATAGGTAAGGAATCTGGTGCTGCTACTGCTGATGTAAAAAAGGTCCTGACAAGCGCTCTTCCCAGTCTTTTGCAGGGGGCCAGTGCGCAGGCTAGCGGGACTTCCACTGCGGCGGGCTTTTTACAGGCTCTGTCATCGCATGCTTCTGACAAGCCTGGCGCTATTGATCTGTCTGATGGGGCAAAAATTCTTTCCCACCTGCTCGGATCAAAGGCGACAAGCACTACAAATGCGATTGCAAAAGAGTCCGGCGTGGACAAGGCTACTGTCAAGTCCATCCTTGCTGCTGCCGCCCCATTGCTTTTGAGCGTCCTTGGTCAGCAAACGAATGCATCCTCATCAAATTCTAATGCTGTCGCGGCCATTCTTAGCGGGGTTGTGTCCAGCAATATGGGCAGTCTTCTGGCAGGTTTTCTCGGTGGGGGAACATCCTCTCAGTCTGGTACCAGTGTGAAGCCTGGCTCCCAATCTTCATCGGGCAAAACCGGCTCTGATCTTGCCGGGGTTGCTGCGGGACTTCTTGGCAGCCTGTTGAAGTAATATACTTGACTAAATATTGGTCAAAATGATATAGTATTTTACCCGTACATTTTGCAGGCAACTGCTCATTGCCTGCTGACATTCCGAGGCGCGATGCATAAGCTTCGGATGTCAAAAGTTTTATTTGAAGGTACATATACATGGACGAGAAAGGTAAGAAATTTCAGACCGTCTTTTCTAAGGGCGGAGAAAC
>CAMNGY010000012.1 GCA_946538795.1 uncultured Treponema sp. | reverse complement strand
ATTATATTCACGCCGTCCACACCGGGCAAATCCAAATCCAGCACGACAGCCTTTGGTTTGAGCGAAGCCATCTTAGAGCCTGCCTCAAAGCCGTCATAAGCCGGATACAGGACAAAATCTTCGTCCTTGGACTTCAGGTAGCTGCACATTATGGAGTTGAAGGCCCTGTCATCGTCCACGACAAGGACGGTTTTGTTGCTTTTCCTGACCCTGTCCTTTATACGCTCCAACAGGCCCTGCGGAACGTTCATCCTGTTTCTCCGCATGAAGTCCACAAGATCCTCTGGATAAATCCTGTACTGGCCGCCTGGCGTTGTAGAAGCCTTCAGCGAGCCCTTGCGGATCCAGTTTATGGCCGTCTGGTTCACCACGCCGCAAATTTTTGCGGCTTCCATGGCTGAGAAAACAAGGGGCTTTTCTATCTTGGAGTCCCGTCCCACAACGGTCAGCCCTTCCTACCCAGCTCCACCGACCTGTTGTATGCGGCTGTCGCAGCATCAATGACAAGTCCCCTAAAACCGCCACGCTCTAAGGCTGCGACGGCCTCTATGGTCGTCCCGGACGGGGAGCATACAGCATCCTTCAGCTCGCTTATGCTCCTCTCATCTTTCAGAGCCATAACCGCCGCCCCCTTCAGGGTCTGGGCCGCATACACATAGGCCTGCTTTCTTGGAATGCCGAATTTCACGGCTGCATCGGCAAGAGCCTCTATGAACATGAAGGCGTAAGCGGGGCCGGAACCGCTTACAGCAGTCACCCCGTCCATCATCTTCTCGGTGACAAGCTCCACCTTTCCGGCCGTCCCCAGCAGGGCGGTCACCATAGCAGACTCTTCCTCGCTGGCATCCTTTCCGGCACAGAGGGCGGTCATACTCTCTCCGTAGACGGCCGGCAAGTTCGGCATCATGCGGAAAACATGAGGGCAGACGAATTCTTCCCCTGCAGACTCATCTGCCGGAAGTCCGGACAAACAATCCTGTATGGACTGGATCGTTATACCGGCGGCCATGGAAACAAGGACCCTGGGTCTATTGAAAGCACCCGCTATCTCCTTTATGACGGACATAACGAAAGCTGGCTTAACCGCAATAAAGATGATGTCGCAGTTTTCCGCCACAGAAAGGTTGGAGTCACAAGGACGAGCTTTGCCCCCGGAGGACAAATCAGAAAGAGACTCCACGAAAGACTCCGCCTTAGAGTAATGTCCTGAAGAGATGTACAAGCTTACGTCCAGATCCGATGCGGCTATAGCCTTGATAACCGCCCCCCCCATAGTCCCGCAGCCTATGCAGCCAACCTTTTTTCCGTTCATGATCAAGCCTTTCATAATCTATAACCTATTCCAACCTTGCAGACAGTGACGTTCCTTCAAAAACCAAGTAACGGCTCGCATACATCTTAAAGTAATCGTCGTCCGTAAGAGTGTACGACTTGACGTTGCGGCGGCCGGTGTCCGCAACCAGCTCACCGCCACCCTCCAGAAGGGTTTTTGTTCCGTACTCCCTGATTCCTGACTCCGCGTTGCCCCGCGGGTATATATCCAGCTGCATGTCATCGTCCCACTCAAATTCAGGACTGAACAGCTCCGAAACCTTGCAGTTCAAAAAAGCCGCATTATCGAAGTTCCGTCCAGTAGCAGCCTGCCCCAGGCCAGCCGTACGGTACACGTAGAGCGAGCTTTTCTTGCGCTTCTCGCCCGTGAACTCGCATCCGCTGAAAACGAACCCCTTCTTTCCCGCAGCAGTCCGGCTCTTCACCGCATAACCGTTGAAGTCTCCCCGGTTATCGCTCCTTACGTGCACAAAACAATCCTCTAGGAAACAGATATCAGGCTCCCCGTACACGATGTCGGTATCGCCTTCCACCCGGCAGTTCAGGAACCAGGAGCTTCCGCGCACAAAGAGAGTATTCTGCCGTCCTATGAATTTCATGCCTTCAGCCTTGAGAGTACCGGTCACGTTGTCCCAGACAAAGGCCTCTGCGCTGTCCGGCTTGGTGTTGTCATCCTGGATGGACTTCAGGTGTGTGTTTTCAACCGTAAAGTTTCTGAGCGTGACGTTGCTGGCATTTGTCCCAAGATAAAAAATCGAGCGGTTCTCCCGTCCCCTGTGGAAGGCCTCGCAATTATCTGCCATGATGACACATTCCGATGCCGTATGTCCCGGAGCGCTTTCCATGACGAGGGGATTGGACATATTGTACCGAATGCTCTCACGGTACAGGCCGGGGCCAAGAACAAGGTGAAAAGACGTGTCCTTTTCCACGGCTCCGGTCATAACCATCTCGCGCATCCTCTTGAGCGCAGTCGTTATAGCCGCCGGAGACTTTGCATTTACCGTTAACTCTAGCATAACGCGGGGGATTGTATCATTTTTTTCGATATATTTCAAATCCCCCGTGATTTTATGCGATTTTAGCCAAATTTTCCCTTCAACGCACTAAAAAACAGTGCGTTGTACTCTATTTCTAAATTGCAAATCGTGCTATAATTTCCGAATCCCGTAGTAACGGGAAATCCATACACATAGAGGATTATAATGAAAAGGAACGTTATGAGGAGGGTCGGATCGTTGCTCCTAAGTATGCTTTGTGCAACCCTGATTGGGGGGGGGTAACGTCATGCGACTATTGGGACTCGGAATGGTACAAGGAAGGAAACTCTTCCACCGGAAGTGGCGGAAGCTCAGGCAGCGGAAGCTCCGTCTCAGACGGTGATTCCGAAGGTTCGCTCGCCCTGATTGTACTCGGATGCTCTGATGGCGGAACAGTCGTCGACATGACGACCATCGAAAGAAACCTCCCTAAGTATGAAGGGAAAACAGACGTGGAAATAGGCATCCAGAACGGAGTTTCCCCGTCGGAACTGGTGACCATCGCCGGCTACCTCAAGACCTTCAACACCGACTTCGCCGTCAGCTTCGAGGCTGTCGACAGCCGGGGACTTATAAGGTCCATTCCGGCAGGCTGCTTTACAGGCTGCGCCCATCTGAAGGAAGTCCGCTACAACAGCGATGCCCCGATCACCATCACATCCGGCAACGGCTCACTTCCTGCGGGCACCGTAATCGCCGTATACGACAAAAGCAGCAGGACCTGGGACAGGTCAAGAATCTACAATTGATTCACTTGGGCAGGGGGGCAGGCAGTCCACCAGGGCAAGCAAAAGTAATCCCGGCCTCCTACCCTTCCCTGTGAACCAGAGGTCCATGCCTCTGGCCCCATGGCCATCCCTGTGGACCAGAGGTCCATCCCTGTGGACTTATTTGCATTTCTTCTATACAATGGCCGTATGGCTAAGACAGTTGACGACAAGAAAATCATCTACACAATGGACCACGTTTCCCGCGCATACGGAACCAAGGTCGTACTCAAGGACATAAGCATTTCATACTACCTGGGCGCAAAGATAGGCGTCATTGGCGAAAACGGGGCGGGAAAGTCCTCCCTCTTCAAGATTTTCGCAGGTATCGACAAAGATTATACCGGAGAAACCCGCCTGCTTGACGGCTACACGATGGGCTACCTGGAGCAGGAGCCGCAGCTTGAAGCGGGCAAGACCGTAAAAGAAATCGTCATGGAGGGCGTGAAGCCCATAACCGACCTGCTCGCCGAATTCGACAAGGTAAACGAAGCCTTCGGAGACCCCGACGCGGACTACGACAAGCTGGGCGCACGGCAGGCAGAGCTGCAGGAAAAGCTGGACGCGTGCGACGCGTGGAACCTGGACGCGAACCTGGAGCTGGCAATGGATGCCCTCCGCTGCCCGCCGCCCGAGCAGGTCGTCGACGTCCTTTCCGGAGGTGAGCGCCGCCGCGTCGCCCTCTGCCGCCTGCTCCTGCAGCAGCCCGACATCCTGCTCTTGGACGAGCCGACCAACCACCTGGACGCGGAGACCGTCGCATGGCTTGAGCGGCACCTGCACCAGTACAAGGGCACGGTCATCGCGATTACCCACGACCGCTACTTCCTGGACAACGTCGCCGGATGGATCCTTGAGATGGACCGGGGCGAAGGCTACCCCTTCAAGGGCAACTACTCCGCGTGGCTTGAGGCCAAGGAGAAGCGGCTGGAGCTGGAGGAAAAGCAGGCTTCCGTCCGCGCCCGCGAGATGAAGGAGGAGCTTGACTGGATTCACGCCGGCGCAAAGGGGCGGCAAGCCAAGCACAAGGAGCACATCACCAAGTACGAGCAGTTGCTTGCCGAAGAGAACAAGCGGGTCAAGCTGCGCGACAACGAAATCTCGATACCCGCTGGTCCCCGCCTTGGCGGCTCAGTCATAGACGCGGAGAAGCTGACCAAGTCTTTCGACGACAGGGTGCTCTTCGAAAACCTGGACTTCCACATTCCCGCCGGAGCGGTCGTCGGAATCGTCGGCCCCAACGGTGCTGGTAAGACGACCCTCTTCAAGATGCTCGCGAGCGCGGCGGGGCAAAAGGTGCAGATGCCCGACGGCAGCGAGGGCGAGGAAAAGCCCGACTCAGGCGAGATAAAGATTGGCTCCACGGTCAAGCTGGTCTACGTGGACCAGATGCGTAGCAAGCTGGATCCGAACAAGACCGTCTGGGAGACCCTCTCCGGCGGGGCAGATTTAGTCAAGCTGGGCGCGGTGGACGAGAAAGGCCGCCCGGTCAACGGGGCGGTCCGCGAGGTAAACAGCCGCGCCTACTGCTCATGGTTCAACTTCAACGGGCCGGAGCAGAGCAAGAAAGTCTCCGTCCTGTCGGGAGGAGAGAAGAACAGGCTCAACATGGGCCTGATGTTCAAGGAGGCAGGCAACGTCCTCCTCCTGGACGAGCCGACCAACGACCTGGACATAGCGACGACCCGCTCCCTTGAGCAGGCTATAAACGAGTTCGCAGGCTGCGTCCTCGTCATAAGCCACGACCGCTATTTCCTGGACCGCATCTGCACACACATACTCGCCTTCGAGAACAACAGCGAGGTCAAGTGGTTCGAAGGCTCCTGGTCCGACTACGCCGAGTGGAGGCGCAAGCAGCTCGGCGACGACGCGGACAGGCCTCACAAGACCGTCTACCGCAAGCTCGTCAGATAAGGCAGGGGGCCCCAGTGCAGTGCGGCCCCCATAGATAAACGTTGAAACTGCAACAGGAAGATATTCAGAAAACTCAGGAAACTACTATGGAACACAATATGGACAAGCTGCGCTCGCTCGCAGCAAAATACGGCCCCCTCTGCGTGGGACTGGACACCGACCCCTCATATCTGCCCGAGCCAGTGCTGAAGGGCTTTGCCTCCCCCGCAGAAGCGGTGCTCGCCTACAACAAGGAAATCATCTCCCGTGTCAAATCTGACGGCTCCGCCTGCTGCTTCAAGGTGCAGGCCGCATACTACGAGGCGATGGGCCTCGCCGGGATGAAAGCATACGCCGAGACGCTCAAGGCCGTCCGCGACTCCGGGCTTGTCTGCATCTCCGATGTAAAGAGGGGCGACATCGCCGCGTCTGCGACAGCATACGCCCGGGCGCACTTTTCCGGGGATTTCGAGACCGACATCATCACCGTGAACCCCTACATGGGGTTCGACACGGTGAAAGCCTTCACGGATTTCTGCATGAAAGAGGGCAAGGGAATCTTCGTCCTGCTCAGGACGAGCAACCCCGGCATGTGCGACATAGAGCAGCAGGAGCTCAAGGCGGGCGGCAGGGTGCTGGACAAGGTCGCCGCCGAGCTGAACAGGATTGTCCAGGAGGGCAAGGCATCTTTCCCCGGGCAGACCTGCTCACCGGTCGGTGCGGTCGTCGGCTGCACAGAAGAAAGCGATGCCGCCGCCCTCCGTGCCCTCTGCCCGGAAGTCTTTTTCCTTATTCCCGGCTACGGGGCACAAGGTGGGGCCGCATCCATCGCACGGACGCTGCTCGGCGACAACATGGGCACGGTCAACTCCTCGCGCGGCATACTCTGCGCATGGAAGAAAGACGAAGCCTGCCAGGAAAAAAACAAGGTTGGCACGCTGACGCTTTCCGACATAGCGGACTCCGCCGCACGGGCGGCAGTAGCGTCCAAGAAGGATCTGCTCGCCCTGTAATCTATCTGCGGGCGACTCAGATCACGCACCGAACAATGGAGGCAGGGGGGCCTCGCAGCTGATGGTCTCCCCGCTGACTGGATGGGGAAATTCCAGCAGGCGGGCATGAAGCATTACCCGGCCTCCGTTTTCGGTAAATCCTTGCACCCCGCCATACAGGGCATCCCCTACTATGGGAAATCCCGACAGGGAAAGATGCAAGCGTATCTGGTGAGTACGGCCCGTGCCAAGCCTGCAATCAAAGTAGCACAGGCACCGTACCCCATCATTTTTCACTTGGACAAGGGTGAAGTCAGTAATTGCCCGCAGTCCTCCTTTATCAGCGGAAAGCAAACCCATCTCGCAAGACTGGCCCTTAGGGCTGACACGTCCAATCCAATTGTCAACAGTGAAGCTGTAAGGCAGCGTAAGACCGGCAAGACGATGACTTTCCCGGCATTCCGCCACTGCCCGGTAAATTTTTGTAGCCGTGCGGTTCTCGAACATATCGTGAACGGCCTTGTTCACCTGCCGGGTCTTTGTGAAAAGCAAGGCACCGCTCGTCTGCCTGTCCAGCCTGTGCATGATTCCAACGTATGGCGGGTTTCGCAAGGACGGAGTCTTCTTCCACAGGTAGTCTATGACCGCCTGATGCATGTTGCCCCGGCCTTCGACGACAGTCTCCTCGCTCGGCAGGAAGGGCGGCTTGTTCACGACAATTATATTATCGTCCTCGAACAGCACGTTCTCCGATTCAAGAGTGAAATCTATGTCGCCATTATCCTTTTCGTAAAAAAAACGATTCTCATCAATGTCCACGGACACCGTACTGCCTGGGCGCAGCACAAGAGCCGGCCTCCGGCACTGCATGCCGCCCACAAAAACACACCCCGCCACAATCATGCGGCGGAGCTTGGAGTTTGAGAGATTCGCGTCAGGAGGGAAAAGCTTTGGGACCTCCCGCCGAAGGAAGAGGTCCAGCCTCTCCCCCCGCGATTCCGGCGGGACGGTCCAGCTCCTTTTCACGCTTACTTTATGACCTTGAGCGACTCGTGGTCTATCGTAAGGGCGACGACGATGAGGAATATTATGCCCTTGACCAGCTGCTGGGTCGCGGAAACAGGGAAAACCATAGGAAGACTCTTCTCAAGCACGCAGTAAGTCAGCGTACCGATAATGATGTTGGAGAAGCGTGCCCTGGCCCCGCCGGAAATCGGCATTCCGCCGAGAACCAAGGCTATGAGGATCTGAGTCTCCAGCTGCCTTCCCGCTGTTCCCGTTATGCTTCCGACGCGGACGACGTTGATGAAGGAGGCGAAGCCCGTGATCGCACCGGCAGTGACATAAACCATGAACTTGGTGAAGTCCGGCCTACAGCCCGAGAACCGGGCCGCCGTCTCGCCCGCACCAATCGCGCGAAGATCGAATCCGACCCTTGTATAGCGCCAGATGAAAAACGCCAGGACAAGGACGATGAGCATAAGAATCATCTTGAACCAGGTCTGGTCAAGGGCGAGAACATTGGGACTCGCAGGTACAGGCCCCGCTGTCGTAATGTACTTGCACAGGCCACGGAAGAAGTACTGGGAACACATCGTAACGATGAAGGAGGCTATCTTGAACTTGACGTGGAAGAATCCGTTGAATGCTCCCATCGCAGCTCCCGCCGCCACGGAGGATACGACCGCAAGCAGTATGCTATACTGAGACACCCAGCAGAATATAATGGAAGAAAGACCGAGTATGGACCCCTGCGAGAAATCCAGGCCTCCCACGGTCATGACAAAGAACACCCCTGTGGATGCTATCATCAGGACAAAGACCTGGCTCAGCATGAGGCTCAGGTTCTTAGGCTGAACGATCTTTCCCCCCGTCAATATGGAAAAGAGCACGACGATTCCTACGAAGCCCAGAAGGGGGCCAAGGTTTCTCAGCGTGCTTTTAAGCTTAAAACGACTTGCCAAAACAGTATCTGCCATAATCACTTCCCATCCTTAAATCATCTTGGCTATGAGGTCTTTCTCGCTCAGAGACTCGCTCCGGGCGAACTCCCCGTTCACCTTACCGTCCTTCATAATAAGGATGCGGTCGCTCATGCCCAGAAGCTCCGGCAGCTCCTCGGAAATCATGATGATTGATTTTCCCTTCTTCTTCAGCTCAGTCATAAGCGCATATATATCCGCCTTGACTTTCACGTCTATACCCCTGGTCGGGCTGTCCAGCACCAGTATGTCCGAATCCCTTCCGATCCAGCGGGCCAGGACGACCTTCTGCTTGTTGCCTCCGGAAAGCTCCGACACATACTGCTTGACCCCGGTCATCTTCGTGCTCATCTGCCGGGCATACTTCTCCGCAAAGCCACTGGTATTCTTGTGCTGCAGGAAGCCATGCTTGGACAGCTTGTCCAGCGAAGGCAGGCAGACATTCTCCATTATGCTGTCCGCGATGACAACGGACTCGTTGTCGCGGTCCTTGGATGCGTAGGCGATGCTGTGGGCTATGGCCCCGCGGATGTCGTCCACGCTGTAGCCGTCCGCCAACGTGACCGAACCCGTCCTGTCATAGGAAGCCCCGAAGACAGCCTTGCCCAGCTCGTGCATTCCGCACTCGGAGAGGCCGCCTATACCGAGGATCTCGCCCTTGTGCAGGTCCAGGCTTATGTTCTCTATTGCGTCGGGTACGCTGACATTCTTTACGGAAAGGACCACCTCCTTTCCGAACGAGCCGTCCCAGTCCGTGCGGTAGTAGCGGTTTCCCAGCTCGCGTCCGACCATCTCGCGCTTCAGGTCGTCTGCCGTGACCTCGCTGGAAGTCACGGTCTTCACAAGATCCCCGTCACGGAGTATGGAAACCTGATCCGTGTGCTGCAAAACCTCGTCAAGGTCGTGGGAGATGAAAATGACGCAGCTGCCCTGATTGCGCATCCTGTCCATGACCTTGAACAGCTCCTCGCGTCCGTCATGGCTCAGGGCCGTCGTCGTCTCGTCAACGACAAGAATCTTTGGGTTGAAGTAGGTGGACTTGACGATTTCGACCAGCTTGCGCTCCTCGAAGCTGTAGTGGTCTATCATCGTGTTCGCCTTTATGAAGCTGAATCCGTAGGAGTCAAGGATTCTCTGGGCCTCGCGGTTCATTGCAGAGGAATTCTTGACCGGCCCCTTCATGAACTTGTCCTCCTCTCCCAGGAAGATGTTCTCGGCGACGGTAAGTCCCGGCAGGGTTCCTATTTCCTGCACGATGATCGCGATGGAATTCCTGTTCGCCTCAACCTGGCTCTTTACATGCAGTTCCTTGCCCTCAAGGAAGAACTTGCCGCTCGTTATGGAATGGATACCGCAGAGCATGGAGGAGAATGTGGACTTTCCCGACCCATTCTCGCCGATCAGCCCGTGTATCTCGCCCCGCTTGAATTCCAGGCTCACGCCCTTGACCGCGGCGGTGAGGCCGAAATGCTTGGTTATGTTCTCTGCCCGCAATAAAATGTCTGACATCTCTTTCCTCCCTTATTTTACGACCGAGCCTTTGATGCCGCGGTTGGTAAGGGTGACGATCGCGAGGAGGACTGCCCCCGTGACGAAATCGTTTATCGTTGTCGGAACGTCAAGCGCGACGAGGCCGTTGAAAATCATCGTGATGATGAATTCTCCCAGGACGATCGCGGTGACGGGGCATCCGTATTTCTTGAACGCGACCCCGAAGAATGTTCCCATGAGGGGGCGGAAGTTCCTGTCCATCGAAGTCATTCCCGTAACGGCGAGCATTCCCTTGCCGTAGCTGACGGTAAGGAGGGCCATGATGCCGACAAAGAAGTGCAGCAGGACAAAGCCGATGAATTTATATTTCTCTACGTTAATTCCCATGTTCTTGGCGACGGCCTCATTGCTTCCGATGGCGTTGCAGTAGGTGCCGATCCGCGTGAAGCGGAGCAGGAAGACCATCAGGAGGAACGCGGTTATCGCGACTATGAAATTCCAGGGGGCATGGTTGAAAGCGAGGATGCTCGCCTTTGTCAGCTTTCCGGGGAAACCGGACTTGTCCAAGCCTACGACATAGTTTGCGACGCTCTCAAGTATAAGCATGAGGCCGACCGTGACGATCATAGACGGAATGCGGAGCTTGGAATAGAAGAAGCCGTTAAAGCAGCCTATAAGAGCACCGCACAGAAGACATCCCGCAATCAGGCCAAAGTAGCCCATTGAGCGGGAAAGCAGTACTCCGACGAGAGAAGACAGGACTATGTTCGCTCCGATACTGAAATCGAACAGTCCCATGACTACGATAAAATAGAAGCCACAGCCTCCGACCGCATACTGAATGCTGGTCTGAAGGTAGTCACCCATCAGATGGGCGGTTCCGAAGTTGGACGGGGAGAGGAGCTTGAACAAAGCCCAGAAAAAGACCGTCAGAACTAAAAGTACGCTTACACCAAAGAAACGTCCCTTCTTGAATTTCTCAAACGCTCCTCCCGGACCGAAAGCCGGGGCAGCTGCGACATCATTAGACATGTTGTTGTTCCTGGAAAAAACAAAAAATGGCTGCCGTACGGGAAACGAAACGCTGCCCGCACGGCAGGTATTCAGACAGCCGTATTACCTGCGGCTCTTGACATCCTCAATTGAAAGCTTTGCAGTGGCGGCGGCAAGGTCCTCCACTGACAAGCTGGCCATCTCCTGCAGCTCCTTCGTGTTGTAAGGCAGGTCATCCACGAAGTACTGTGCGTATGCAGCATAGTCGGCAGGGGACGCTACATAGAGATAG
>CAMNGY010000011.1 GCA_946538795.1 uncultured Treponema sp. | reverse complement strand
ATACCTGACAGAGACCACTCCGCCGGGAAATACGTGAAGCCCGTCGTCGTTATGACTTTCTCTGCCGTGAAAGCCGAGATTATCACCAGCAGAATCGGCAGGGCACAGAAAGCGGTATAAAGGATAAGGCAGAAGCCCAGAATTGACTGCCCCGCATAGCTCACATCCCTTTTCCAGTTTGTTTTTGGCATCTCAAAACCTCCATCAATTAAAAGAGCGCGTCATCGGGATTCAGCTTTTTGACCACGCCGTTGGCGAAGAGCAGGAGCAGGAGTCCCACGACGGACTGGAAGAACGTCGTTGCGGCAGTAAAACCGAAGTTCGCGTTCTTCATGATGGCGTTGAGGACGTAGGAGTCTATAACCTGCGTCGTGTCGTACAGGATACCCGTATTGCGGGTGACCTGATAGAAAAGTCCGGTGTCAGACCGCATTATGCCTCCGACGGACAAAAGCAGCATGACCGTTGTCATAGGAATCAGGGCAGGAAGCGTGATGTAGCGTATCTGCTGCCACTTGTTTGCACCGTCAATCTTGGCGGCCTCATAGAGCGACTGATCCACTCCGGCCAGCACGGACATATACAAGACAGATCCGTAGCCGACGGAATTCCACATCTTGACTATCGTAAGGATATGCGGCCAGTACTGGGGGCTGCGGTAGAAAGGAATTTTTCCGCCCAGCAGGTTGTTGACGATTCCCGTTCCGGAGCTGATATAAGCCATGACAATAAACTGGACGGCGGCATAGGAAACGAACACCGGTATTATCATGATGGTCTGCATGAACTTGCCGGCCTTCTTGAATACGTACTGGTCTATCGCGATGGCAAGGACGATATTGAGGAAAGTTCCCAGCGCGGTGAATATCGCATAGTACATCAGCGTATTGCGCGTAATGCGGGTAAAGTCGCCCCTGGACTGGAACAGGAACTTGAAGTTTTCAAAACCTATAAAGGGACTGCCCCAAATTCCTTTTGTATAGTCAAATTTCTTGAAGGCAAGGACCAGCCCCGCCATAGGAATATAGTTGAAAAACAACAGGACAAGGACGGCAGGGAGGGCCATCACCAGATATGCCCTATGCTTCCAAGTATCCTTCAAGAATTGGTTCATCGGTACCTCCGCATTGTTTTTAACGAAAACGTTTTAGTCATAGTAACTTTTACCTATGGTAGCACAGAGTTATAAAGCTGTCAAATTTTATTTTTTTAGCAGTTTTTTAGGCGCAGCCCCTTGCGCCCGCCCTCAGGAAGCCATCTTTGGCGTATAGCAAGTATAACACCATTTTCAGATTTGCAAAAACAAACGGGGCAAAATTCGTCCGGGCAAAAAAAAGCCGCACATCATCCAGATGTGCGGCTCATGACCCACGCGCGAATCGAACGCGCAACCTACAGCTTAGGAGGCTGTCACTCTATCCAATTGAGCTAGTGGATCGTATTCAGAGCGAACTCTGAACGTAAGGCACAGGCTGAACCCATGCCTTACATTATTTTTACAAGCGTATGCTTATTTGTCTTTGGCACGCTCGACGAACGAACCATCGCGGGTGTCAATGACAACCTTGTCATCCGTGTTGCAGAACAAGGGCACCTTGACCTCAAGTCCAGTATCCAGCGTCGCCGGCTTCAGGGACTTACCGGAAGTATCTCCCTTGACCCCAGGCTCGCAGTAAGTTATCGTCCTCGTGACGTTAACAGGAAGGTTCACTCCGACCGGCTTGCCCTCATAATAAGTGATACTCACATCGTACTCATCATCGGGAGAGATGTAGCCCCAGTTGTCACCAAGGTCATCCTTCTCAAGGGGCACGTCATCATAGCTTTCCTGATCCATAAAGTGGAAGGTCGTTCCATCTATATAAGAAAGCTTCACGTTCTTCTGCTCAAGGTCAACCTCGTCAAACTTCTCGCCAGCATCCAAGCCAAGGTCCTGGGTTCCGCCCGTGACAATGTTCTTCACGCGCAACTTGGTCGTCATTCCCTGGCGACCTGACTTCTGGCCCAGCATCTTCTGCACGATAAACGGAGACCCCTCAAACATGAAGGCTGATCCAACCCTGATTTCATTCGTTGTCAACATATTATCTGTCTTCCACTCAAAAGAATAAGCAAAGTATACAGAATTTTTTATTTTATTGCAACTGGTCAACAGTAAAATTGTAGAAAAGCACAGATGCGTTCAGATGAAATTCTCTTTCAGGAAATCAAGCAAGTGAGCCGCAAGGTCCCCGTTGCAGACAAGCGACGCGGAAAAAGCGCTGAATGCTGCGGAAAGCCTTTCCCTGGCCTTCAAGAAGGCCAAAGCCAGCTCCGATTCCCTACGGTCCAACTCATGCTCACAGAAGCTTCCTTCCGCCTGACGCGACAAAAAGCCATCGCATATTTCTTCCACCCCCTCAACCGCCTCGGCCCCCAATTCCATAGCGCAATCCATGTTATATAGAAGGAAAAACTCAGACAGCAAAGAAAAATCTTCAGGCGCAAAAAAGGGCCGCATCCTTTTCAGCAGGGCAGCAACCTTCACAAGGTGGAAACCCTTGTCCTGCCGGTAAGCATGCCAGACAAAAGGCCGTGAAGCAAGGCATGAACGGGAAAAAGACTCCTCCCCCCTCACAAAAGCAATGTCGCAGGATACAAGGAGGGCATCCCATGACTCCTGTTCAAGCGGGGGCAGTTTCATGAAAGGAAAATCACAGCCCGCATCGCCATAGGCCGCAACAAAGGAATCGGCTCCTCTGCCCTGCGCAAGGCAGACCGAAAGCCTCCCCCCCTCCTCGTGATAACGCTGGAAAGCGCTCACAACAGGCGCAAAGTCCCTCTCGTAGGAGAACACGAGAACATTGCAGGCATCGGAATCAAGAAACTTACCTCGCACGGCAGACTGCCCGGAACATGCGCAAAGCTTCCTGCGGGCGACATCCCTGCACGCATCCCGGTCGGCAAGCAGGCTCATGAAGCCCGCGTCCAAAAGCAGGCCTCCAGTCCCAGACGTGAAGCCCGGCATAAAATTCACCTTCTTCACGGACAGCGACCTGGTCCCGCTCTTCAGAAGATGAAAATCCTCCGCCCAATCCTCCGCCGTCAGGTATTCCAGGTTTATAATGCGGGCCGTCGCTCCATCAGGCAGGCCGCCGCCAAAGAGGTAGTTCTCCAGCCAGTCCGGGCGGCCACACTGGAAGCATTCAATGACCAGCCGTATTCCGTGCGACCGGCACCAGCAGGCACAGGTCCCGGCGTCATTCCAGTCCAGCACATCCCAGCCGCAGTAGCGCTGGAAAGACTTGGACACATCCAGCCCCGGTGCCATATAGGAGAACGAAGCCAGGTCGCTCACGGCAAGGGCGATCCGCAGAGAGCCGTCCACGTCAGAAAGAGCACGAGCCAGACGGTACACGAAGCCTATGTCACCATAGTTGTCCACGACCTTGCACAGCAGCAGGATTTCCACAATGGTCATACTATAGCCCTGCGCCTTTTTTTATGTCAAGAACGCCCCTGGCAGTTTCAAAACGAGAGGGACCGGCCCCCACACATTGCCTCATAATCATCAACCCATGCCAAGAACGCCCCTCAAAAGCAGATGGCCCGGCCCCGTCATCTCCGCCGGACCATCAAAAAACATGCGCCGCCAACCGCACGGCACCGTTGACAGGCGGGGGCTACAGTGATAAAATTGCTCCACATCATTTACACAAGGACATAGCATCTTATGGCTCAGGAAACAAAAGTAAAACAGGAAACAAAGGTAAAAACAGCTAAAGACCATACAAAAATAGGGGCCGTCATCATACTGGTGATTTCAGCCATTGTGTTCATTCCCTTCGGAGGATATGAGGTCATCAGCGCGCTTTTCGGCAAACAGAACGTGCCGGTATTCGGCAGTTATAACGGAAAGAAAATCACTTATGAACGTGGCTCTCTGTTCACGAACATCACCGAGAACCTCGCCGAACGCTACAAGGCATACGGAATCAATGTTGACTCAACGTCTTCCTATTATCTGTTCACAGAGTCTTTCTCTGAGACCGTAAAGAACATGGCTTACACAGATGAGGTTGCCAGGACGGGCTACAGCGTCCCCGAAGAGGCCGTCAACCGCATGCTGGTCAACTACTTTCTGGACGAAAACGGCAACTATTCTCCCAAGCTGTACAATACGGCCGACAAAGCGACAAAGAAATCCTTGCGTGAAAGCGTGACAAAATCCTTGGAATACAACCGCTACCGCGATGATCTCCTTGGCTCAAGCACACTCTTCATGCAGGACAGCCCCCTGTACGGCGTAAAGGCCAGCACAACCGAAAAGGCCTTCTTCGCGAAAATGGGAAAGGAAAAAAAGAGCTTTAAGTTCGTCGCTTTCAACACAGAGGACTATCCCAAAGAAGAAGCAATCAAATGGGCCAAACGCGACAACAACAAGGACAAGTTCGTAAAATATGACATGTCTGCCATCACCTTGGAAAGCGAGTCCGATGCAAAAGCCCTGCTCAAGCAGCTGAAATCCAACGAAATCACCTTCGATGATGCTGTGAGCGAGAAGTCCGAAAAATACTATACGGACGAAAAAGGCAAGCTTACCCGTCCCTACCGCTATCAGATGGAAATAAGCATCCCCGACTCCGCTAACCTGGAGAAAGTCCTGGGACTGTGGAATGATGCCTTGTCTGACGTCATACCGACGTCCCGCGGATTCACGATCTTCCGGATGGACGGAACGAATACCGCCGCCGACTTCTCAGACGATGAGACCGTTGATGTCATAACCAGCTACATCAAGACGAACGAGCACGGCTACATAGAGGACTACTACACGAACATAGCCAAGGACTTCGCCGTACAGGCATCCATGTCCTCATTCGAAGAAGCAGCCGGAAATTTCAACGTTGAAGTAAAAGAAACGGAGCCGTTCCCGATTAACTACGGTTCCACGTCCCTCTTTGACTCGGTTCCGTCCGACAACAAGGAACTTGCCAACCTGTCCACCAACGAGGATGTATTGGAAAAGATTTTCTCCCTCAAAAACGGAGAGACCTCTGTTCCCGTCATACTCAGCTCAAACGTCATCGTGTTCCGTTGCACCGGCATAACGCAGGAAAATACCGATGCTGACGCAAGCGATTTTGCCAACAAGATGGAGAACATCAACTACAACTGTGCTGAACAGACGTTGATGACGTCCTCAAAGGTCCAGAACAACGTCTGGAACGCATATTTCGATAACTTCACGGAATACGGCAGGAACTCCAAATAGCGAATAACGCCTGGCTGTAATTGGATCCACAGAACGATGAAAGGCCTCTTCTTGTCGAATGCCCGCGCAGGGGTCAAGAAGCGGCCAAACAAACACTGATATACAAAAACCGTCCGCTCTATTCCAAGTACGACCCGGAGCGGGCGGTTCTTTCCCTTATACAGAAGAACGCGCCGGTTGACCCGGCAAGCCTCATCCTCGTTTTTTCGCCCTGCTTGTGCTACGGGCTGAAAGAGCTGTTTGCGGCAGCAGACAAGGAAGCGGACATCATCGCGCTCGAGGCGGACGACTCTCTCTGCGCCGTCGCCCGTGACAGGCTGGCTGTCCAGGACAAAGAAGGGAGGGTCAGGCTCTTTTCCGCACGCGACCTTGATGCCTTGGACACGCATTTACGCAGGCTTGCCAGCACGGGCAAGTACCGTCGCGTCCTCCGGCTGGATTTCAGCGCGGGGACGGCACTTGCCCCCGCTTTCTACGCCCAGGTAGCGGCGGCAGCGCAGGAAATCATCGCCGCATTCTGGAAGAACCAGGTAACGCTGCTGCGGATGGGCAGGCTCTTTGCGAAGAACATCTTTCAGAACCTTCCGCGCCTGTCCGGGTCCATGCAGTTGGACCAGCTGGAAGGGAGCGTTCCCTGCCCCATACTCGTATGCGGAGCGGGGGAAAGCCTGGACAAGACGCAGGTCCCCGGTTCCGGCCGCTTCATAATCGCAGTGGATGCGGCCCTGCCCGCCCTGCTCGCGCGGGGCATCCTGCCAGATGCCGTCGTCAGCCTGGAGAGCCAGGCTGTCATACAGAAAGCCTACATAGGGGCGGCCTCAGCCCTGAAAGGCTCCCCTCCCCTGCTCTTTGCCGACATAACGTCGCGCCCCTCGGTACCGCGGTCCTTCCCTAACAGGACGGTTTTCTTTGCAAGCAAGTATGCGGAGGCCTCCTATCTGGACAGGCTCGCCGGGAAAGGAATCGTCCATGACTACATAGCCCCGCTCGGCTCAGTAGGCCTTGCCGCCGTCTACATTGCCCTCCGCCTGCGGAAGGACGAGGGCGTTCCCGTGTTCGTCACGGGGCTGGACTTCTCCTACAGCGCAGGGCGGACGCATGCGAGCGGCGTTCCCCACGACATACAGAGAAAGGCTTCGTCCACCCGTATGTCGCCCGCAGAAAACTACGGAGCGGCGTTCGGCCCCGCTTCCCTGCCCGTGAAAAGCAAAGACGGAAGTCGGATGATAAGCATCAAGTCCATGACGGGCTATGCGGAGGAATTCAGGCAGTTCTTCTCGGGAAAGAAAAACCTGCTCGACATAGGGCAGACAGGCCTGGACCTCGGACTCGCTAAGGCAAAGGACGAAAGCCTTCTGGAAGCGGCTGCCGGAATCAACAAGGGAAAGGCGACGGAAGATCACCGGGCGACAAGCAGTCAGGAAGATTCCACAAAGCAGACAAAAGAAGCGGTCGCCACATTCCTTTCCGAAGAGAAGACCGCCCTCCTCACGCTCAAGGACCTCCTGATGCACGGGGACGCGAGCGAGCACCGCGACACGTCAATGAGCCTGAACGGACAGCTATACGCCCTGCTTACCGGCAGGGAATACCTCTACCTTCACTTCCCCGACGGCTACCGGGTTTCCACCGACACGGCCTTCCTCAAGCGGGTACGGGCGGAGGCAGACTTCTTCCTCAAGCAGATCGGCCTTGCGGAAAGCCTCATGGCGGGCACAGGGGAGGAGGCAAAGCGTGGATGACTTCCTTTCAAAGCTGAACGAGGAGCAGCTGGCCGCCGCAAAGACGACCGAGGGCCCCGTCCGCGTCATCGCCGGGGCAGGCTCGGGCAAGACGCGGGCCCTGACCAGCCGATACTGCTACCTGGTCCGCGACCTTGGCATCTCGCCCAAGAACATCCTCTGCGTCACCTTCACCAACCGGGCTGCCAACGAGATGAAAGCCCGCGTCCGCTCCCAGCTGGGCGACATGGACCTGGGGCTCATCTGCACCTTCCACGCCTTCTGCACCCAGCTCCTTCACGAGGACATCAACGCGCTCAACTTCCCCGCCGACTTCATCATACTGGACAAGGAGGACTGGAGGGAAATCCTGCTCCGGGTCTTCGCCGACATGAAGCTGACGCTCAAGGAGACGACCGTCCAGCGCAAGATCGACGAGGTGCTTGAAGCCAAGAAGATGAGCGCGGAAACCTACATCGAATACATCTACAAGCTGAACAACGAGGAGCTCAAGGCCAAGTGGTCCGTGCCGGGGATAAACCAGAACCAGGAAATATTCCTCCGCTTCCTCTACGAGCAGAAGAAGTGCTTCGGCGTGGACTTCAACGACCTCATCAACTTTGCTCTCTACATACTGGAGCACTTCCCCGACATCCGCGAAAAGTGGCAGGAGCGGATGCAGTACATCATGGTGGACGAATTCCAGGACGTGAGCGCGAAGCAGTTCCGCATCGCCGAGATTCTTTCCGCGAAGCACAAGAACCTCTTCATCGTCGGCGACTCAGACCAGACGATTTACTCATGGAGGGGCAGCCACGTCAAGCTGATACTGGACTTCGACAAGAAGTATCCGGGAACGACGAGCATCGTGCTGGACAAGAACTACCGCAGCACGCCCCAGATTCTCGCGGCCGCAAACAAGCTCATCAGCGTGAACACCGTCCGCTACCCCAAGGACCTGCATGCGGTCAAGGGAGACGGAAAGAAGCCCCTCTACTTCCACGCGGCGAGCGAGGCCGAGGAAGCGGAATGGATATGCAAGGAAATCGCGAGGCTCGTCAAGGGCAATGGCGGTACGGACGAAAATGGCGGGAACAACACGACCGACAGGAACGGCGACGACACGACAAGCGGGGACGGCAAGACCGGCCGCGTAAACCGCTATTCCGACTGCGCCGTACTCTACCGGGCGCACTACCAGTCACGGAGCCTTGAGGAAGCCTTCATAAAGAACGACATCCCATACCGCATCCTCGCGGGAACTGAGTTCTACGGCAGGCGCGAGATAAAGGACGTTGTCTGCTACCTTCGCATGCTGACGAGCGCGGACGACATATCGTTTTTCAGGACAATCAACACCCCGTCGCGGAAAATCGGCAAGACCAAGCAGGCTTTTCTCCGTGATTACGCGGAAAGCCACGGCATCAGCGCATACCAGGCGCTCAAAGAGAACCTTGACGGAGAGAAATTCAAGGGGACGGGAGCAAAGGCATACGTCGAGGCAATAGAATACGTACGGCAGATGGCGGCGGAGCCGGGCGGGAATACCCCCCTCCTGCACAAGAAGGCGACTTTGGGCGACCTGCTCCAATCGATTCTGGACAAGAGCGGCTACGAATCCTTCCTGCGCCTTGAGGCAGACCAGGACCGGCTGGACAATCTGGCCGAGTTCAAGCGGGCCGTCAACGAGGCCGGGCTGGATGACGACACGACGCTGGAAAGCCTTCTGCAGCACATCGCCCTTTTCACGGACCTGGACAGGGAGGAAGGCAAGTCCGCGGTCAAGCTCCTGACGATCCACGCGGCTAAGGGCATGGAGTTTCCCTGCACCTTCGTCTGCGGGCTCAACGAAGGAGTCTTCCCCAGCCGCAAAGTCCAGACCCCGGACGACATGGAGGAAGAAAGGCGCATAGCCTATGTCGCCATGACGCGGGCCAAGGACGCTCTTTTCCTGAGCGACAGCGAAGGCAGGGCCAACGACAACCTGTTCAAATACCCCAGCCGCTTCATCTTTGACGCAGGGCTGGAGAACCTGGAGCTGGTCAAGCCCCTCCCTGATGACCTCAGCAAACAGGCGCGTGCCATAATCTCCTACGATGAGGAGCGGCTCAAGAACATACGGACTCTGCTCGCCACAGGCGACCGGGTCCGCCATCCCGTATTCGGCGAAGGGACGGTACAGCTGGTCAACATGGAGGCCTCCTGCTACACGATCAAATTCGACAACATCGCGACGGCCCGCAGCATC
Organism: uncultured Treponema sp.; assembly: GCA_946538795.1. GTDB lineage: Bacteria > Spirochaetota > Spirochaetia > Treponematales > Treponemataceae > Treponema_D. The sequence continues at coordinate 1,784 of CAMNGY010000011.1, read as the reverse complement.
CAGTTCGCCGCCAAGCTGGAAAAACTTGGTCAAGAAAAGGAACAGGGGGCAGACCGACAGCTGCTGGTTTAACGCTCCCGGAAGTCGGCAAAAAGTGTCTTTACCCCACTTGATTAAAATTCCAGAATTCTATATAGTATTTCTACGATTTGGGGATATAGCTCAGTTGGTAGAGCGTGTGGTTCGCAATCATAAGGTCGTCGGTTCGATCCCGATTATCTCCACTGTGTTTTGAGTTTTTCAAGCACACCTCCTTGTAGGCACTGCGTTGCAGTGCCTTTTTCTTTTTCCCGCATTGTGCTACAATCCCTGGCATGAACCTTCTTTCCGTAAAAGAGCTCGCCAAAATCGGGCGCGAGAAGCCCCTCTTCACCGGGGTGACATTCGGCCTGAACGAGGGGGACAAGGCCGCCCTGATCGGCCGGAACGGCACGGGCAAGTCCACCCTGCTGAACACGATTGCAGGCCGACTGCCCGCCGACGACGGCACGGTCACGATTAACAAGGAGGCGGGGGTCTCCTTCCTTCCCCAGACCATCGAATTCAACGCTGACGACAGCATTGCATCCCACATCTTCCGCTCCCACTCTCCCAAGCTTGACACGATACGGCATTACGAGGCCGCCTGCTCAGCCCTTGAGGATGGCATGACCGCATTCGCACAGGCGGAATTAGAGCAGGCAAGCTCCCAGATGGACAAACAGGATCTCTGGAACTACGAGGCCCAGGTCAAGAGCATCCTCAGTGTCCTGGGACTGGGGGACCTGTCGCGCAGGATGGGGGAGCTTTCCGGAGGCATGGTCAAGAAGGTCGCGCTCGCACAAGTCCTCGTTGAGGACACCAAGCTGCTCCTGCTCGATGAGCCGACAAACCATCTGGACGTGACGACGATAGCATGGCTTCAGGACTACCTGGCAAAGACCGACCGGTCCGTCCTTATGGTGACGCACGACCGCTACTTCCTTGACGCGGTGTGCAACAACATCTACGAGCTTGCGAAGAACCGGGTCAAGCTGTACACGGGCAACTATTCGACCTACCTTGAAAAGAAGGCGACCGAGGCGGAGATAGAGGCCAACACCGAACGGAGGATAGAGTCCGTCCTTCGTGTGGAGAGGGACTGGCTCATGCGCGGCCCCTGTGCCCGAGGAACAAAACCCAAGGCCCGCAAGCAGCACGACGAGGCCCTGATAAACCGCGAGAGGTTCCAGAGCGAGAAGGGCTTCACTTTTGAAGTCGCGGGGCGCAGGCTGGGCGGCAAGGTGCTGGAGCTGCACGGTGTTAGCAAGCTCTTCCCCAAGGGGAACGCTCCCGCCGCCACAAAGACGGCACCGGCCGGAGAAGACCGCCGCCCCGTCATACAGGATTTCAGCTACAAGTTCAACAAGGGCGAGAAGATAGGCGTGTTCGGCGACAACGGCACGGGCAAGTCCACCTTGCTGAACATCATCACGGGCAGGCTTGCCCCGGACTCAGGATCCGTCGTCGTCGGGCTGAACACCTCGCTCGCCTACTACGAGCAGAACCCGACTTTCCCCGACACGTCGCTTTCCGTCCTGGAGTACGTCAAGGAGGCCGCCGAGGTCATGCAGATGAACGACGGCACGACTCTTTCCGCCGCCCAGTTCCTGGAGCAGTTCGGCTTTGAGGGCAAGATACAGCATTCCCCGGTCAGCACGCTTTCCGGTGGCGAGCGCAAGAGGCTCTATCTGGTACGCCTGCTGCTTTCCAACCCAAACTTCCTTATCCTTGACGAGCCTACCAACGCCTTCGACATCTTCACG